>LKMK01000185.1 GCA_001563805.1 Natrialbaceae archaeon B1-Br10_E2g2 | reverse complement strand
GTCGCGCGTTCGCCGGTAGTAGAGCTTTCGTGGACAGTAGGCGGCGGTTCGAAGGTCACTGAACGAAACGAGGTCGCTGGGCACGCCGCCGTTGGCTGCCCGATCCTATATCAACCCTCGTTCTGATCGAACTGGCGTGGGCGGTGGGGAGAGCGGTTCGGCAAAACGGCTCCTAGAACTCGACGTCCGTCTCCATCCCGTCGGTCGCGTCCTCGAGGCCGTCCTCGCGGACGTCGGTGGTCATGCGGCCGGCGATATCGGCGTCGGCCAGGATACTGTCGAACTCGTCGCGGTACCGATCGTTCGCCGCCAGCGACTCGTCCTGGGCCTCGGCGACGCGACGGTATCGCCCGATCTGGGCATCGGTGACGTCGTACTCGTCGGCGAGGGTGCCGTCGCTCTCGTCGCGGTCGCGAATCGCGACCAGGTCGACCTCGTCGGCGTCTTCCTCCCCGACGAGGTGTAACGACATCCGGGCCTCGAACACCGTCTCCTCGTCCGTCCCGAGGTCGTGGGCGACGTCGGCGTCGCTCTCGCCGTCGTAGAACCCTCTGGCGACTGCGATGAGGTCGTCGATCGACAGCGACGTCTCGAACCCGTACCGCTCGTGCATCTGCGTGATGACGTTCTCGAGGCGCTCCCGTTCGGACCGATCGTCGGTCGAGAGCGAGCCACGAGCGTCCTCCTGGGATTCGGTGATCGTCTCTTCGCCGTCGGTAACGTCGGTGAAGAGCTCTCGGAGTTCCTCCGTTTTTTCGTTCATGGGTGGACACTCCCGACGGGCGTCTATATAAGCCTGTTGCCAGATTGCGTCGGGATCGACGAATCGACCATCGTCGACGATTATAAACGGACAATCCGGGACTAATTTACGCAAGACTGCGCCGGGGAACCCCTCGAGAAGGTGTGACAAGAATTAAGGTTCGTCCCCGCACGTCCTTACACATGAACGTTGTAGCGCAATCGGAGGTGGGACGGGAGACGTACTTGGGGATCAGCAACACCGAGTACCTGCTGTTCTACCTGCTGGTCGTCATCACCCTCGCGGTGTTCGCGTTCGGCGTCTACCAGCGGTTCAGCCGCTACGCGGCGGGTGACGACGACCCATTCGACAGACTCGACGACCTCTCGAGTCGGATCGTCAGCGCGGCCAAGACCGTCCTCTCGAACGAGAAGAACTTCAACCGGGACCTCTACGGCGGGCTGATGCACTCGTTTATTCTCTGGGGGTTCCTGACGCTGCTGATCGCGACGACGATCATCGCGGTCGAACAGTACGGAACGGAGCTCTTCCTCGGCATCGCCTTCTGGGAGGGTGACTTCTATCTCGCCTACCAGTTCATCGTCGACGCGATGGGTCTGCTGTTCGTCGTCGGAATCGGGATGGCGATGTATCGACGCTACTGGGTGCGTAACCACCGTCTCTGGGGCCGACACACCTCCCTCGAGGACGACGTCTTCATCTGGACGCTGTTCGTCCTCGGCGTCGGCGGCTTCCTGCTCGAGGGTGCCCGTATCTACGTGACCGGCATGCCCGAACACGAGGTCGTCAGCTTCGTCGGCTACGGGATCGCGCTGGTGTTCCAGGCGGTCGGCGTGCCGACGACCGGCGCTGCGGGTAACCCCGGCGACTACGTCGCGCTCGCCCACGCCGGCTTCAACGCCGAGACGCTCCACTGGCTCATCTGGTGGAAACACTCGCTGGTCGCGTTGTTCTTCATCGCGTGGATCCCCTACGCCAAGCCGTTCCACATGCTCTCGTCGTTCGCGAACGTCGTCGTCCGCGACGAGAAAGCGGGCAAACGCCTGCCTAACGTTCCGGCCGATCTGGATGCGACCAACGCCGAGTCCATCGACGACTTCACCTGGTCCGAACTGCTCGACCAGGACGCCTGTACCAAGTGTGGCCGCTGTTCGGCGGTCTGTCCCGCGAAGGCCTCCGACCGGCCGCTCGACCCGCGTGACGTCATCCTCGATCTGAAAAAGTATCGCGAGGAACTCGACAACGGCGGCGACGAGAAAGCGATCATCGCCGACGGCGGCACCTCTGTGATCAACACGGAGACGATGGAGTCCTGTATGGCCTGTATGGCCTGTATGGACGCCTGCCCCGTCGAGATCGAACACCTCCAGTCGTTCACCCGGCTCAACCGCCAGATGACCGATCAGGGCGACATCCCTCCCAGCATGCAGGACGTCTTCCAGAACGTCATGCAAAACGGCAACACGTTCGGCGACTCGCCGCGCTCCCGCGGTGACTGGAGCGACGAGCTCGAGTTCGACGTCCCCGACGCCCGCGAGGAGGACGTCGAGTACCTCTGGTACGTCGGCGACTTCCCGAGTTACGACGAGCGCAACAAGCAGGTCGCTCGCTCGCTGGCGACCATCCTGAAGGAAGCAGACGTCAGCTTCGGCATCCTCTTCGACGACGAGAAGTACGACGGCAACGACATCCGCCGCGTCGGCGAAGAGTTCCTCTACGTCGAACTCGCCGGCCACCACGTCGAAACCTGGGAGGACTGCGAGTTCGAGAAGATCGTCTGTACGGACCCCCACTCCTACAACACGTTCAAAAACGAGTATCCGGAGGTCGACTTCGAGGAGTTCGCCGACGACCCGATGATGCCCTTCGAGATCGAAGAGCCCTGGAACGACGACGGCGAGATCGAGGTCCTCCACTGGACCCAGGCTGTCGAAGAACTCGTCACCGAGGGCACACTCGAGCTCTCCGGCACCGAACTCGACTACACCGTCACCTACCACGACCCCTGCCATCTGGGTCGGTACAACGACGAGTACGAGGCCCCGCGCGACCTCATCAAGGCGACGGGCTGTACGCTCGAGGAGATGCCGCGCAACCGCGCCAACGCCTTCTGCTGTGGCGGCGGCGGTGGCGGCCTCTGGCTGGACTTCGAGGAAGAGCCAAAACCCAGCGAAGAGCGAATTCGGGAGGCCCTCGAGGACACCGACGCCGGTGCCGGCGTCGAGAAGTTCGTCGTCGCCTGCCCGATGTGCATGACGATGTACGAGGACGGTCGCAAGACCGGCGGCTTCGAAGAGGAGATCGAGATCGTGGACGTCGCCGAACTCATCGTCGAGGCCATCGGCGCCGAAGAAAAGGCGAACCTCGAGGTCGCGGCGGACTGATCACCTCGGTTCCGATCGAGTTTTTCTGTTGGCAGTCGGTTCAGGTCATCCGGTCTGTCCCCCGCTTACTCGTCAGGGTCCAGGTTCTCGTCGAACGCCGATGCGACGTCGGTAGACTCGGAGGCGTTCGCGACGATTCGTTCCAGAAGCGTCCCTTTCGACACGTATCGTCCCGTCTCACGTCGAATATCCGCTTGCAGAGACTCGAGTACGTCGTCGGTCCGATCGGTGATCTCGACTTCCGCACACATCGGGCTGCAGTAAGACACCCAGGATAAAATATCGAGTGTCTCAGAGCGATTCAGGTCCCAGGACGGCGCTCGAGGTGACCATCCTCGAGAAAACTGTGCTCTCATACGGATTCCTGTACCGATGTACCGGCGCAACCGCCGCCCGGGTCGCGGTTGCGCCGGAACTGACGTACAGTAAACCGTATCAGTCCTCGATCTCGATCGCCGGTCGGCCGGGTTCGGCCTTCTTGACGACGCCCGCGTCGGCCTCGTCGGCTGGCAGGACCGACACCGGCGCGTCGAACTCGCGCTCGAGCAGCCACGCCGCGGATTCGAGGGCCTCGCGTTCGTCCTCGGGGCCGAGCGTCATCGAGAGGGCCTCGCGTTCGGCCTGGAGGTCCTGGCCGAAGCTGGCGGCGGCGTCGCCCTGCTCGCGGATATGCGATTCCTGCATGAGTTCGCCGATCAGGTTGTCGGCGTCGCTTTCGATCGCGATCTCTAAGGCGTCGTACTTCCACTCGGGGGCGACGACGACGTCGACCGCCTGTGGGTCCTCGATGCCGGCGACCTCGACAATGTCGCGGACGTCCTCGCGGGTGTTCTCGACCAGTTTTCGGCGCTTCTCGACGGCCTCGCGGTCGATCCTGGCCTCGGGCCAGTCGGCGTCGACGACGAACCCCTCGTGGCCGAGTGTCTCGCCCAGCTCCTCGGCGACGTGGGGGGCGACGGGCGCGAGCAGGCGGACGACCGCCGAGAGCCCGCGCTCGAGCGTCTCGGCGTGGGGCTCGGTGTACTCGGCGTACTGGCGCAGCGTTCGCGTGAGGTCCTGCGTCTCGCGCAGCGCGGTGTTGAACGTGAGATCGTCGTACTCGGCGGTGGCGATGGCGATCGTGGCGTCGATCTCGCTCTGAACGTAGCTGGCGATGGCGTCTTCAGCTCCGTCGGGTCGCTCGGCGGCGAACTCCTCGACCAGCTCGGTCAGTCGCGTGAGGTACGCGTACGTCGAGCGGACGCCCTCCTCGCTCCAGTCAAAGTCGCGTTCTGGCTGGGCGGCCTGCATCATGAAGAGGCGAGCGGTGTCGGCGCCGTACTCCTCGACGATCCGCTGGGGCGAGACGACGTTGCCCTTCGATTTGGACATCTTCTCGCCCTCGAGCTGGACCATCCCCTGGGCGAGCAGGTTCGTGAAGGGTTCACGGTGCTCGAGTCCTTCGTGGTCGGCGAGCACCTTGGTGAAGAATCTCGAATAGAGGAGGTGCATCACGGCGTGTTCGATGCCGCCGACGTACTGGTCGACGGGCATCCAGTCGTTGGCGCGGTCGACGTCGAACGGGGCCTCGGCGAGGTCCGGCGAGACGTACCGCAGGAAGTACCACGAGGAGTCGACGAAGGTGTCCATCGTGTCCGTCTCGCGGACGGCGTCGCCGCCACAGTCGGGACAGGTCGTCCGTTTCCACTCCTCGGCGGCGTCGAGCGGGTTGCCCGAAGTGTTGATGAACTCGGGGAGTTCGACCGGGAGCTCCGACTCGGGGACCGGGACCGAGCCACAGTTGCTGCAGTGGACGATCGGAATCGGCGTCCCCCAGTAGCGCTGCCGGGAGATGCCCCAGTCGCGCAGCTGGTACTGGGTCGACTCCGCGGCGGTGTCGATGTCGGCCGTCAGCCGCTCCCGGGCAGTCTCGCTGTCGAGTCCGGAGTACTCGCCGGAGTTGACGAGGACGCCGTCGTCGGTAAACGCCGCCTCGCTGACGTCCGGCGCGTCGGGGACGGTCTCGCCGTCCCAGTCGTCGGGTTCCGGTGCGACGACGGGGACGATCTCCTCGTCCATCTTCTCCGCGAAGGCGTGGTCGCGCTCGTCGTGGCCCGGCACGGCCATCAGCGCGCCCGTTCCGACGTCGGAGAGGACGAAGTCGGCGACGTAGACGGGGATCTCTTCGCCGGTTGCGGGATTGGTCGCGACCAGGTCGGTCTCGACCCCGTTGGGTTCGTCCCCGTCGGGGTCGGCCTCGTGGTCGACGAACTGCCGGACGTCCTCGTCTTTCTCGGCGAGCTCCTCGCTGATCGGGTGATCCGGCGCGAGCGCGAAGAACGTCGCGCCGTGGATCGTATCGAGACGGGTGGTGAACGCCGTCACCGGACCGTGTCCCTCGATCTCGAAATCGACCTCGCTCCCGTACTGGCGGCCGATCCAGTTGCGCTGCATCTGCCGGACCGAGTTCGGCCACCCCTCGAGCTCGTCGATCGCTTCCAGCAACTCGTCTGCATACTCGGTAATCGAGAGGAACCACTGCTCTAGGTCGCGCTGGACGACGGGCGAGTCACAGCGCCAGCACAGTTCGTCCTCGCCTTCGACCTGCTCGTCGGCGAGGACGGTCTCACACTCCTCACACCAGTTGACCTCGGCGTCGCGGCGTTCGACCAGCCCCGCCTCGTAAAATCGGGTGAACAGCCACTGGTTCCACTGGTAGTACTCGGGCGTACAGGTCGCGATTTCGCGGTCCCAGTCGTAGCCAAAGCCCATCGCCTCCATCTGCTCGCGCATCGTGTCGATGCAGTCGAACGTCCAGTCTCGAGGGTTGGTGTCCCGCTCTTTGGCCGCGTTCTCGGCTGGGAGTCCGAACGCGTCCCAGCCCATCGGGTGGAGGACGTCGTCGCCGTTCATCCGTCGGAACCGGGCGTAGGCGTCCGTGATCGTGTAGTTGCGGACGTGGCCCATGTGGAGTTTCCCCGACGGATACGGGTACATCCCGAGGACGTACGTCGGGTCGTCGACGTCGTCGGGCGTCCGGTAGACGTCCGACTCCTCCCACGCCGCTTGCCAGCGCCGTTCGACCGTCGCGTGGTCGTATCCCGCATCACTCATTTGCTTATATACGAGTGCGAGCGAGGCCGTCGTATAGCTTTCCATCCTGGCGCTTTCGCTCGCCCGGCTCCTCGAGAACGAGTGGTTCGAGGATCAGTGGCGCGGTGAGACCAACGCCGGTTCAGAAACGGGGCCGTCGCTGCCTTCGGGGGAAATCACTCGATGTCGATCGCTTTCGATTCCTCGCTCCCGCCGATTTTCGGCAGATGGACCGTCAGCACGCCGCTCTCGTAGCCGGCGGACACCGACTCCTCGTCGACGGGCTCTGGCAGTCGAATCCGCCGGTTTGCCGTCTTCCGGGTTCGTTCGCGTCGGAGGTGCTCGCCCTCGAGGTGCGATTCCGCCTCGGCTCGGCTCGCCTCGAGCCGGAGCGTTCCCTCGGTGAGCGTGAGCTCGATGTCGTCGGTCTCGTAGCCCGGGAGGTCCGC
>LKMK01000184.1 GCA_001563805.1 Natrialbaceae archaeon B1-Br10_E2g2 | reverse complement strand
GGACGCCCACCCCGCGAGTGATATCGAGCCGATCAGCGACGCGTCGTCCACCGCATGCGGCTCAATCCGAGTGATGGCTGATCGAGTCGTCCCACTCGATCCACTCCTGTTCCCAGCCGCGACGCGAGTGAGCGCGTCGCTCGGCGTGTTCGCGATCCTCGCGGGCCATCCGGTTGCGTTCGACGGCCCCCGGTTGTTCACCCTCGACGAGCAACGGATCGAACGAGACGGCGCCAAACTGCTCCCGGCTGCCGTCTTTCGACAGCGCCTCGAGGCGCTGTACCTGCGCCCCGCGCGGGTAGACGATGCATCCGTCGTCCGTCAGCTGCTCGAGCAACGCCCGGGGCGGCTCGACGACGCCGGCCTCGAGCAGGATGCGGTCGAACGGGGCGTACTCGGGGAGGCCGTCGGCGCCGTTCCGGCGGTCGACGAGCACCCCCTCGTAGCCGGCGCCCTCGAGACGCTCGCGAGCTTCGAAGACGAGCGGACGGGCGATGTCGATCGCGTGGACGTTCGTCTCACCGACGAGTTCGGCCACGACGGCGGCCGTGTAGCCGACGCCGACGCCGACGATCAGGACGTCCTCGTCGCCCTCGAGCGAGAGCGCCTCGAGGAGCCTGCCGACCGTACTGGGTGCGAGGACGCGCGTCCCGAGCACCTCGTGTTCGCGGTCGGCGTAGGCCGTCTTCGGATCGGGGAGGAACGCGTGGCGAGGGACGTCGCGCATGGCGACGGAGACGGCCTCGTCCTCGAGCACCTCCTTCGGCGGCGCCTCGAGGCCGTCGACCATGTCCTCTCGCAGTACCGCGGGGTCCATACGCGAGCTATCCCGCCGGGAGATATGAACCCCGCGCTTGCCCGTGTCGTCGGGGCGTGGGTGGGAGTCGTCGGTGCGTCGGTGTGAGTCGCGGGGCGTCGGTGCGAGCCGCCGCCTGCCCGACGAGCGTCCTCAGCCGCGCATCCGGACGAACTGGACGCCTCCGTGTTCGCTGCGCTCTATGCTCCCGTCCTCGCGCTTTCTGGCCTTCACGAGCGTCTGAAAGGTGGTTCCGATGGGTGCCAGCAGCCGACCGCCCGGCCGGGTCTGGTCGACGACCGGCTCGGGAACCTCCGTCGTCGCGCACGTGAAGTAGACGGCGTCGTAGGGGGCGTGGTCGGCCCACCCCTCGCGGCCGTCGCCGACGCGGACGGCGACGTCGCCGTAGCCGAGTTCCGCGAGCGTCTCCCGGGCGCGTTCGGCCAGCTCCTCGCTGTACTCGACGCTGTAGACGTGGTCCGCGCCGACGAGTTCGGCCGTGACGGCGGCGTGGTAGCCACAGCCGGTGCCGATTTCGAGCACCTCCTCGTCGGGCTCGAGGGCGAGTTCCGCGGCCATGATCGCGACCATGTGCGGTGCGCTGATCGTCTGGCCGTCCCCTATCGGCAGCGGCCGGTCCGCGTACGCACCGTTCCGGCGGTTCTCGGGGACGAACTCGTGGCGCGGGACCGCCTCGAGCGCCTCGAGCACGCGTTCGTCGTCGACGTGACGCGAGACGGCCTCGACCATTCGCTCGCGGGCGACCTCGTAGTCGTCGGCGTCGTCGGGGCCGAACCGATCGAACATGCTCGAGCGTACGCGCTCGCCGGATTTAGGCTGTGGGGCGCTAGTCGGACGTGGGATCGCTTGTCCGCACAATCTAGCCGGTGAGAAAAGCACGAAAGCCCCTGACACGCTCGACCTCCCGCGACTCGCTGCGGTCCTCGCCTCCCGGCTGCGGTCCTTGCGTCGTCGGGGGCGGATCGAGCGCGTCAGCCCCTTTCATTCCCGCCCGTGTCGCCTGTCCGGGCTGGCCCCCGCGGGGTGGGAATGAAAGGGGCTGCCGGCATCCGGGAAGACGGACGCAGCAAGCACTGGAGCGAACGCAGTGAGTGAAGCGCACAGCAAGTCCATCGACCGGATGACGGCAGGGGCTTTCGTGGTGGTAGACGCAAAAAATCGTTCAGAGTCAGTGCCAGCGTTCGAACCGACTACCAGGCGGACCAGGCGCTCGAGGTCTCGTCGTAGGCGTAGACGCGTTTGGTGTCTTTCGCGGGGACGGTGTCGCCCTCGACTTCGTAGCGGTCGCGATCGTAGCCCGTGGCGTCGCTCCGGACGACGAAGGCGTCGATCTCGAACTCGTCGTCGCCGAACTCTTCGATCGAGCCGACCTCGAACTCGTAGTCGCCGGGCACGTAGACCGTGATCGAACGGCTGTCCTCCCGCCGGCCGTCCTGTGGGTGGACGGTGACGTTGACCGCGACGTTGTCGACCTCGCGGCTCCAGATCGTCTCGACGTCGTCGGCCTCGGCGGCCTCGACCCGTCGGTGCTGGTCCAGTTCGACGCTCGTCACGCGGACAGTCGAGAGCACCTCCTCGGTCTCGAGGATGAACTCGTCGCCGACCTCGATGGTCGCGTCCTCGTCCGTCGTCACGTTCGCCGTGAAGGAGTCGCCCTCCTGGGAGACGACGACGTCGAGGGTGACCTCGCGCGTGTGATCCGGCGTGACCTTGTGGACGTGGCCACACTCGCTACAGCGGACGGTGAACGTGCCACCGCCTTCCGTGACCGTGAGGATCTCGTGGACCGTCTCGAGGTCGGGCGAACACGAGGGACACGGCGTCGGCACCCGATCGGGGGTGTCCTGCGTATCGTTCATACCACTGCTATACGCTACGTACTGAAAAGGCGATTGAACCGCGATTCGGGTCGAGGGCGCTCGCGGGCGACGCCTTTTACGCAACGGGGAGCGTCGTCGATACCGAGGAGGCGACCCCCAACCGTCACCGGGGGTCGGACTCGCGATCGCGCTCCGGAGCGTCCGTCCCGTCGGCACTCGAGCCGTCGCTACTCTTGCTGGGGCGGCCACGCTCGACGTAGGTCCGTGCGTCGGTGACCGTCTCGGTCTCGAGGAGCCGTTCGACCTGTCGCTCGAACTCGGCCTCAGAGAGCTCACCGCGCGCGTACCGGTTTCGAAGCGTCTCGAGGGCAGCTTCGGTCTCGGAGGTGGTCGTCGAGGCTCCGGCCCGCTCACCCTGGCTCCGGCTCTCGTACCACTTCGTCGCGGCCATCGCCATCGGGAGCACGCCGGCGAAGCCGACGATGAACACGATCCAGAAGGACGAGACGCCCGCCCAGAGCAACCCGAAGGCGACCAGCAGCGTCAGGGTCGTTACGGCTCCCGCGACGAACGCCTGCAACGGCGTGTCCTCGTCGTCGGTCACCGACTCCGGCCCGTCCTCGCTCATACGCGTTCCCAGTCGAGCGACGATGATAGTTCTTGCCGTGGTGTCACCACTCCCTGTCACGGACACAGGCCGCAGGTGTTGGAGAGTCAGAGGACAGCCGTCCGTCTCAGACGTCGGGCGTCGGCAACTCGAGTTCCTCGCCGTCGACGTACACCGTCGGCTCGCGGAGGATACCGTCCTGGTGGATCGGGGCCTCGACGTTGCCGCCGATTCCCGCGTCGTCGCCGATGGCGATATGGACGGTGCCGGCAGCCTTCTCGTCCAACAGGACGGAGCCGACGAGCTCGGTGACGCCGACGTTCGTGCCGATGCCGAGTTCCGCGAGGTTGTAGGCCGCGTCACCTGCTTGCTCCGCGGTTTCACCGCTCCGCTTCGAGACGCGTTGCGCCTCGCACTCCTCCGCAGCCGCCTCGACGTCCCCCCGAATCTCGTCGTCCGAGATCTCGGTCACGAGACCGTCTTCGACGACGAACTCGAGTTCCTGGCCGTCCTCGAGGAGGCCGTGGGGGCGCATCGTGCCGTCGACGACGAACGTCCCGTCGGCGGATGCGGGGCTGATGAATACCTCGCCGGCGGGGAGATTCGAGAACGAACCCGGCTCGCTCACGTCGCCGGTGTCGTCGAACCACTCGCGGTCGCCGAGGTCGAACGTAATGTCGGTTCCGCGCTCGGTCGTCACGCGGATCTCGTCGGCGCCGGAGACGCGCTCGAGGGTGCGCGTACACTCCTCGAGGATTCGGTCGTAGTCGGCGTCGAGTCCGGCGACGAACACGTCCTCGGTGATCCCCGGGAGCGTGGCACCGCGGGCGCCCGCGTCGGTTGCGTCCGAGCGGGCACGGGTGTGACTCAGGCTCTTGGTCGTCGGTGCGAGGAAGGCGTCGGCGCCGGCGAGTGCGGCCGCCACCGCTTCGGGTGGCTCCTCGCCGTGCTGGCCGCCCGGCGGGTACCGAACGATGGCGACGTCGTCGGTGATCTCGCTCGCGACCGCGTACAGCGCCTCGCCGATCGGCTCGCGCTCGTCGTCGGTGACGATCACGCAGGCGTCGTCGGCCTCGAGGGCCAGACACTGTTCGACGGCCGTCTCCGCGGCTGCGTCGAGTTCGGACATATCTACTCCTCGGCGAGCGCGCCGAAAGCTCTTGCTCTCTCGGTCGGGGCGGGGTTGCGTTTTTTCGCCTTCTCCGGCCGTCGACGGCCTGCCCAGAACGGCCGAGAGAACTCCACTGTGAGTAAACATCCGGCGCGAAGCCTCGAAACGGTTATCCGCTTCGGTAGTGGACTCCCGGACATATGATACAGGTCGCGATCAACGGCTACGGTACGATCGGCAAGCGCGTCGCGGACGCCGTCCGCGCCCAGCCCGACATGGCGGTCGCGGGCGTCGCAAAGACCCGACCGAACTTCGAGGCGGAGACGGCCATCGAGAAGGGGTTCCCGCTGTACGCGGCGATCGAGGACCGCGCCGACCAGTTCGCCGAGGCCGGCCTCGAGATCGCCGGGCTCGTCGACGAACTGATCGCCGACGCGGATGTCGTCGTCGACGCGACACCGTCGGGGATCGGTGCCGAGAACAAGGCCCTCTACGAGGACCACGAGACGCCCGCGCTCTACCAGGGCGGCGAAGACGCCGACGTCGCCGACGTCAGTTTCAACGCCCGCTCGAACTACGAGGATGCGACGGGTGCCGACCACGTCCGCGTCGTCTCCTGTAACACGACCGGTCTCTCGCGGGTCATCGCCCCGCTTCGCGAGGCCTACGGCGTCGAGAAGGTCCGCGCGACGCTCGTCCGCCGCGGCGGCGACCCCGGCCAGACCGGTCGCGGCCCGATCAACGACATCCTCCCGAACCCGGTCACCATCCCCTCCCACCACGGTCCCGACGTCGAGACGATCTTCGACGACCTCGACATCGACACCCTCGGAATGAAAGTGCCGGCGACGCTGATGCACATGCACAGCGTAAACGTCACGCTCGAGGAGGAAGTCGACGCCGACGACGTTCGCGAGCTGTTCGCCGACGAGTCGCGGCTGTTCTTGATCCCCGAACGGTTCGCGATCGACGGCAGCGGCAAGCTCAAGGAGTACGCCATGGACGCCGGACGCCCGCGTGCGGACATCTGGGAGAACTGCATCTGGGAGGAGTCGATCTCGACGGTCGGTCGCGATCTGTACCTCTTCCAGGGCATCCACCAGGAGTCCGACGTCGTCCCGGAGAACGTCGACGCGATCCGGGCGGTCCTCGGCGAGGCCGACGCCGACGAGAGCGTCGAGACCACGAACGAGACGCTCGGCATCGGCCTGTAACGTCCCCGCTGAGCGGAGCGCGGTCCCGGACCGACCGTCGACGTCGACAGAAAGCTTTTGAAACGCGGTACCCAAGAACCCTCCATGCGAAGAGACGACCGCGACGAGCCCTTCGACGACCTCTTTCGTGAAATCGAGCGGATGATGAACGAAATGATGAACAGTGCCGACCGTGACGTCGGCTTCGACTCCGCGACCGGCGCCGAGAACGGCTTCGGCATGGATACCCACGTCGATATCCACGAGACCGACGAGGAGGTCCGCGTCATCGCCGACCTCCCGGGGGTCGAGAAAGAACAGATCGAACTCGAGTGCGACGGCGAGGTGCTCACGATCTCCGCCGGCACCGACCACCGCCAGTACGACGAGCGCGTCTCGCTGCCGACCCGGGTCAACGAGCACACGGCCTCCGCGACGTACAACAACGGCGTCCTCGAGGTCGTCTTCGAGCCGGCCGAACAGTCCTCGGACATCAGCCTCGAGTAACCGTTCGTCGCGGTCGCAGTCCCCAATCCCCTTGTCCGGTCGTTACGCCTCGGCAGCCGCGCGGATCGCGTCCGCGAGCCGGTCGTAGAACCCCGCTTCGTACTTCGTCGCCGCGTCGATCGTCGGCCGGGCGTTCGTCTCGTTGACCACCAGCCGGTCGGCCGTCTCGAGCAGGTCGACGCCGAGAAACGGGATCTCGAGTTCGCGGGCGACCGATTCGGCGAGTTCGCGCCAGGCATTGGGCAACTCGACGCCGGTCGCCTCCGCCCCCCGGTGGACGTTGTGTTTCCACTGGCCGCGCTCTGTGGCGGCTTCGGGGAGCCGGCGCTCGACGGCGCCGACGTACTCGCCCTCGAGGACCATCACGCGGTAGTCGGTGGCCCCGGGGAGGTACTCCTGGACGAGAAACGAGCGGTCGCCGGTCGCCCGATAGTCGTGGACCAGCGAGAGGTAGTCGCAGATCCCCAGGAACGAATCGAGGTCGTGGGCTTTCGCGAGGCCGACGCCCCTGGTCGTCGAGTTCGGCTTGACGACGACCGGCGGCTCGAACCGCTCGAAGACGTCGATCAGGTTGGCCTCGCCCACGTCGTTCGAGACGTAGACCGAGCGCGGGACGGGCAGGCCGGCCCGCTCGAG
>LKMK01000183.1 GCA_001563805.1 Natrialbaceae archaeon B1-Br10_E2g2 | reverse complement strand
TCGTCGGTGTGGGGCTCGAGTGCGCCCATCACGCGTTCGAACGTCTCGACGTTGGCGTCGATCCAGTGGTGACGGTTCTGGATCTCGACGGTGTTCGGGACGTCGAATTCGACCCCCGAGGCCGTCCGGACGGCGGTCCGGGCCTCCCGGACGTCGCTGGCGTAGGCCCGCCGCTCGCCGGGCTCGAGCGCGAGCGAGCCGGGGTCGGTCGCTGCCTTGGCTGCGTCGGCGGCCGACTCCCAGTCGATCGCGTCGGACCCGGACGCCCCGGCAACGGCCCGGACGCTACGATAGAGGTTCACAACAGGGGTACGGGAAGCAGGCGCAAAAGCGTTCGGCTACGGTCGGTCGATGGCCCGGCCCGCGCGACGACGGGAGCCGACGCGGTCGACCGAGCGTCGACGGCTCGCCGGTCGAGGGATGGCTCCTTCGGTGGGTGTCTCGCTCAGTTGACGATGACGTCCGGCTGTTCCTCGTGCTCGAGTTCGTCCTCCTCGTCGCCGCCGCGGTACTTCTTGACGGCGACGCCGAGGGCGACGAGGAACGCGAGCCCGACGACGGCTCCGATCGCCTTCCCGGCACCGCCGTCGTCTTCGGCCGCGGTGGTTTCGTCGTCCGCGTCGTCCTCGCGGTCGTACTTTCCGACGAGCGCGTCCGTCTCGCCGAACGGCAGCGCGTCGGGGATCGACCGGGGCCCGAACTGGGTCTCGCCGTCCAGATGCAACTCGATGAAGGTGAACTTCTTGTCGCCCATACACGGACAGTCCACGAGTGGCCACTTAGCCGTTTGGTCGGCCTGCGGTTCGTGAGGTGTGATCGAACCGGCCTCTCGAGCAGACGCTTCGCCGGCCCCGCTCGAGTCCGAGTCGGTGGTCGGTCGCCGGCCGTGGCGACTCGACCGACGAAAAAGCGCCGGGGCTTGCGGGTGGGACACACTGCTGTGTGCCACTCACACTCGAGAACGGTCGCTTCGAAAGGGTTTCCCGACGAACGTGACTCTCAGGTGCCGACACGCCTTTTGGAGTTCGACTGTAGGACGTCGTTGAACCGCACGATGTCGGCGGCGGGACCGGTACGATTAAGTGTCCATCACCTGCGGTCTTTCGTATGAGTGGACGACCGCTGGACGTCCTCGAGGCGTCGCTGGGAGAACGCGTCACCGTTCGGCTCAAGAGCGGCGACGAGTACGTCGGGGAACTCGCCGGCTACGACCAGCACATGAACCTCGTCATCGAGGACGCGACGATCCCGACCGCGGAGGCCGTCTCCGAGGAGGAGCCGATCGAAGACACAACCATTATACGCGGCGACAACGTCGTTTCGATCACTCCATGACTGGTGCAGGAACCCCGAGCCAAGGAAAGAAGAACACGACGACCCACACCAAGTGTCGTCGCTGCGGGAAGAAGTCCTATCACACGAAAAAGAAAGTTTGCTCGTCGTGTGGCTTCGGCAAATCGGCCAAACGCCGCGAGTACGCCTGGCAGTCGAAAGCCGGCGACAACTGATACGGATTCCTGTAACGATTTACCGGCGCAACCGCCGCCCAGGTCGCGGTTGCGCCGGAAATGACTTACAGTAAACCGTATGACTCCGTTCTCTCTCCGAGTGCTCTTTCGGGCGCTCGATCCGATATCGACCGCCAAAGAGCCGCGAGGCTGGCTCCTCGTGAACGATCCGAGCGGACGTACTCACCACCGTCGAGCGACCGATTCGACACGATTCGGTTGTGGGACCGATTCGTCACGCCCAAAAGATAACAGACATCGTATGTTCATCTACCGAACCCTTCGATTGGACGCTGAACGCATCTCTATCCGTGCGTAAAGAGTGCTTATATAGTTGACAAGCGTATCCTCTCGTGACCACTCCGTGAGCGACGGCAGCCGTGACTGCGCTGAGCGAACGGCCGCCCGTCGGCGACGGCAGACGGTCGAGAGACCACGATGATTACAGACTCACTCGAATACCTGAAAGAGAGCGACGACGCCTGGAAGACGAGCATCCTCGGTGGGGTGTTCGTGCTGTTTAGCTTCCTACTTCTCCCCCTGTTTTTCGTCTGGGGGTACGTCGTTCGCGTGCTGGACCGAACCGCTCGAGGCGACGACGCTGTCCCCGCCTTCGACGAGTGGGGTGACCTGACGATCGACGGTGCGAAAGCGTTCGTGATCGCCTTCGCGTACTCACTCGTGCCGGCCCTCATCGGGGGCGTCCTCGTCGGCGGCGTGCTCCTCGCGACCGGCGGCAGTCCGGGTGCGTTCGGTATCGCCGCGATCGTCGTCGCCGGTCTGTTGACTGCCGCCGTAAGCCTCGCGGTGGCGTACGTCGTACCGGCCGCCCTCGCCAACTACGCAGCCGAACGGCACATTGGTGCCGGCGTCGACCTCGAGGCGCTGGCCCCGACGCTGCAGACCGGCACGTACGCGGCCGGCTGGCTACTGGCGGTCGGCCTCGTCGTCGTCGGCTCGTTCGTCGCGAGCTTCCTCGCGATGATCCCGTTCGTAGGGCCCGTCCTCGGCGGGATCGTCTCGTTCTACGCGCTGGTGGCGGCCGCCTACGTCGTCGGCCACACCTGGGGTGACCTCCACCCGATCGCCGTCGATGGCGACGCCGGAAGCGACGAGCCGTCGACCGAACGACCCGCAATCTGACCGATCCGGGCGCTCCGTCGCCGTCGGCCGATGGACAGCCATTTGTCTCGTCCCGCGAAGACTCACGTATGGAGACGACCACGGCATTCGCCGGCCTCGAGTGCGTCGACTGCGGGGCGACGTTCGACGCCGCCGAGGCGACCCACCGGTGTCCGGAGTGTGACGGCATTCTCGATCCGCAGTACGAGTACGACGCGATCGACCTCGACCGCGAGACGCTCGAGGCCCGGCCGTTCGATTCGATGTGGCGCTACGAGGAGCTGCTCCCGTTCGCCCGCGAGTCGGCGGTGACGATGGACGAGGGAGCGACGCCGCTGGTCGAGTGTCCGTCCCTGGCCGAAGAACTCGGCGTCGGGCGCGTCCTGCTCAAAGACGAGGGCCGAAACCCGACGGGCACCTTCAAAGACCGCGGTCAGTCGGTCGCCGTCACCGCGGCGGTCCACCACGGCGCGACCGACGTCGCGCTCTCGTCGGCGGGCAACGCCGGCCAGTCGGCTGCCGCCTACGCCGGCCGGGCGGGCCTCGAGTCGACGGTCTACCTCCCCTCGCGGTCGGGCTTTACGAACAAGGCGATGGTCAACGTCCACGGCGGCGAGATGAACGTCGTCGGCGGCCGTATCGACGACGCCAGCGCGGCCTACGAGGAGGGACTCGACGAACACGACGACTGGTATCCCCTGCAGACGTTCGTCACGCCCTACCGACACGAGGGCACGAAGACGATGCTCTACGAATTGCTCGAGCAACTCGAGTGGGAGACTCCGGACGCGATCTGTTATCCCACCGGCGGCGGCGTCGGCCTCGTCGGCCTCTACAAGGGCGCGACGGAGCTTCGGACCCTCGGCCTGATCGACGACTTCCCGCCGCTGTACGCCGCCCAGGCGTCCGGCTGTGCCCCGATCGTCGAGGCCTACGAGGACGGTGCCGACGAACACGAGCCGGTCGAACACCCCGACACTATCTGCGGGGGCCTCGAGATTCCCGACCCCGGCGCAAGTTCGTGGGTGCTCGAGGCGATCCGCGAGACCGACGGCGGCGCCGTCGCGACGGACGACCCCGACATCCTCGAGGCGGGCGTCCAGGTCGCCATGCAGGAGGGCCTCGAGATGACACCGAGTTCGGCCGCCGGGGCCAGCGGCGCGTGGGAACTCGCCGACCGCGGCGAGTTCGGCGCAGACGACACTGTGGTCGTCCTCAACACCGGTGCCGGGAACAAGGAAGCCGACGTTCTGCGTAGCCATCTGATGAGCCAGGGGATCTGACCCCGTCAGGCCTCTCGTCCGGAGAGCTCCCGTCCCGGCAGTGGATCTCCCTGGGCTCGGGGAACGCACACGCCCTGCAGGGACCGTCGTGCTCTCGGCCCGTCGCCTTTCGATGATCGAACTATTCGTCGAGTATCACTGTCGAACGTTCGTTCGAGCGGGACGTGGGCCCGGATTCGTCAACCCTAAAGCGGTGTGGACCAAGTACTCACATGCACGAACCGATTCCGGAGTACGACCCCGACGCACTCTTCGACGCGGCGGAGTCGTTCGTTCGGCAGTGTTACACCGAACTCGAGCGCGACTCCGAGATCGAGGCCCGCCTCGAGGAGATTCGCGGCGAGATCGACGAGCGGGGTCACTACGATCACACGCGCGAGGAACTCGCCCACGGCGCGCGGATGGCCTGGCGAAACAGCAACCGCTGTGTCGGCCGACTCTTCTGGCAGTCGCTTCACGTGCTCGATCGGCGCGACCTCGAGACGCCTGCCGAGATTCACGAGGCCTGCTGTGACCACGTCGAGTACGCCCGGAACGGGGGCGATATCATTCCGACGATCTCCGTGTTCAAGCCGATGGTCCGCGGCGAACGCCAGCCCCGCATCTGGAACTACCAGCTCCTTCGCTACGCGGGCTACGAGACGGCGGATGGGGTCGTCGGCGACCCCGACGAGGTCGCGTTCACGGAGTACTGCCAGTCGCGTGGCTGGGAGGGCGAGGGAACCGACTTCGACGTCCTGCCACACGTGATTCAGGTCGGCGACGACGAACCGCAGCTGTTCGAGGTGCCCGACGCGGTCGTCGAGGAAGTCGAGCTCACTCATCCCGAGTACGACTGGTTCGCCAACCTCGGGCTGCGGTGGTACGACGTGCCCGTCGTCTCGAACATGCGCCTCGAGATCGGTGGCATCCAGTACACCGCCGCGCCGTTCAACGGCTGGTACCTCGCGACGGAGATCGGCGCCCGGAACTTCGCAGACGAGGACCGCTACGACATGCTCCCGGCGGTCGCCGAGCGACTGGGTCTGGATACGAGCACGGATCGGTCGCTGTGGAAGGACGAGGCGGTGATCGAACTCAACCGCGCCGTCCTCCACTCCTACGACGACGCCGGCGTCCAGATCGTCGACCACCACACGGTCACCGACCAGTTCGCCCAGTTCGAGCGCACCGAAGCAGCGGCGGGCCGCGAGGTCACCGGCGACTGGTCGTGGCTGATTCCGCCGGTGAGCCCGGCGACGACGCAGGTCTTCCATACCACCTACGACGACGAGAGCCGGACGCCGAACTTCTTCTACCAGGACTCGCCGCTCGAGCCGTCCGACTGATCGCTCCTGGGCGACCGGGCTCTCTGCGTAGTCCGTACGCCGTCGGCTATAGTACCCGCTGCACGTCAGTGCACACCTGATCGCCAGACGTATCGGCGATCGGTGTGTGACACGTTGCAGTTGTTCCTCTAACTCCCGCGACCGCACGGAACGATTCCGGAGAGTCGACCGCTCATACGCGTGTTTCACGTCGGTCGTTTCGTAGCGTTTTTGCTGGCGCTCGGGAAACGGGGCGGTATGACTACCCCCTGGGAGGAGTGGAATCACGTACTCAAGATCGATCCCGACAAGGAGTTACCCGCGGGCGTTACCTACGGCGACCTCTGTGCGACCGGCACCGACGCCATCGAAGTCGGCGGCACGATGGGCATCACCGAGGAGAAGATGGAAGCCGTCGTGGAGGCCTGTGGCGAACACGACGTCCCGCTCTATCAGGAACCCTCGAGCCCCGACGTCGTCATCGATAACGAGGTACTCGAGGGCTATCTCATCCCGACCGTTTTCAACGCGGGCTCGCCGTTCTGGATCACCGGCGCGCACAAAGAGTGGGTCCGGCTGGACGACGAACTCGACTGGGACCGGACGACGCTCGAGGCCTACATCGTGATGAACCCCGAAGCCGACGTGGCGACGTACACGGAGGCCGACTGCGACCTGACCCCGGACGACGTGGCAGCCTACGCCACGGTCGCCGAACGGATGTTCGGCCAGGAGATCGTCTACGTCGAGTACTCGGGCATGCTTGGGGACGAAGCGATCGTCGAGGCCGCCGGCGACGCCGTCGACGACGCAACGCTCTTTTATGGGGGCGGCATCCACGACTACGACTCGGCGTACGCGATGGCCCAGTACGCGGACGTCGTCGTCGTCGGCGACCTCGCCCACGACGAGGGGGTCGACGCCGTTCGGGAGACCGTCGAGGCCGCCGCCGACGCGAACTAATTTCGCCCGTACTCTCCCTGTAACGTCCGATTCGGCCTAAACGGTTTTGCGTCTTCGCTCTCGAGAGCCATGCATGAGTCTCCTCGCGGGGTTCGAAGCGGCGTCGCCCGACCTTCTCCTCGGGCAGACCCTCGAGTCATTGCCGTCGCTCACGCTGGACATAGAGCGCCAGTACGCGCTCGATCCGGCACACCCGATCGCGTTCTGCTGGGCCCACTGTCGCGATTTTCAGCGGCTCGAACGGACGCTCGACGACGACGGAACGATCGACGCCTACGAACGGATCACGCGGTCTACGGAGTGGGCCCTCTATCGCATCCGCCGGAGCGACTCGGGGGTCGTCAACGCCTACCGGCGGTGGGTCGCCGCCGGCGGTGAGTTGCTCGACTGTCGCGGGGTCGACGGCCGCTGGGAGATCGAGATGCGCTTTCCCGATCGCGAGTCGTTCGCCCGCTACCACGAGTTTCTCGAGCGCGAAGACGTGGAGGTTCGAATCCACCGGCTGGCGGCGGGCGATGGAACCGACC
>LKMK01000182.1 GCA_001563805.1 Natrialbaceae archaeon B1-Br10_E2g2 | reverse complement strand
GTCGACAGGAGCCCGGCATCAGCAAGACGTACGCGAAGAAGCTGGTCTCGAGGGTGATCGATGCCATGCTTGATCTCTCGACGCATCGAGTAGCTGTTCGCAGGCGAAAGGAGCGCAAGAACGGCCTCGAGTACACCGAACGGCGGCTCGTTCTTCCCAAAGACGTCGACATTCCGGGTGAGTCAGGAAGAGACCAGAGCCGGTGACAGCTGGTGTCCTCGGCTGACCGGGGACAGTGGGTAACAGGCCGCCTCGAGGGAGAAGACGTTACGCCCTGGAACCCCATCTCACAGCAAGAGCGGGGCTGGACACGGGTCGGCTACTGGTCGGTAGCTTGCTCGAGTGGTCGTCGGTGGCCAGACTGACGGACAGGGCGTGGCGTAGATCCTGAAGACAAAAGCTATCACCGGAGCAGTTGGAAGGGGAACGTGATCCAGACGCGGGGGCGAACGACCGCTACGCCACAACACCGACAGTCGACCCGTTCACAACGTCGTCCGCACCGACCTCGAGGTCCTCGTCACCGACCGTGTAGGTGCCGGGATAGGCGACTGTCACCTCGAGAGTGCCGTCCTCGCTTACCGTTTCCGTCCGCTCGTAGGTGAACGGATCCGCACCGTCTACGTCGACGTCCGTCTCGAGATGAACCGTCTCACCAGCCTCGCCGGTTGCGTTGATTGTCGCCCCCTCGACGAGCGCGAACGCGCCAATCTCGCCGTCGTCGCTTACGTGGAGCAACTGGTAGTGGGCGAGCGCGCGGTCGCCGTCCGATCCGAGTCGCTCCGGCGGGAGGGTATCGTCGGCGTTCGCGATCACGTAACCGAAGTTGCCCTCGAGGCGGTCGTACCAGTCGTCGGGATCGTCCTCCTGAACGTAATCCCAGTACCAGCTATCCACGTACCGGTACTGACGGGACTCTCCGCTCACGAAGTAGTTGTACATCCGGTTGTCGCCCATCGTACTGAACACGGCGTTGTCGCGCCACTCTCGGTCGTGTTCCGTTGCGTGCTCGTCGATCGCCAGTGCAGCCTCGAGTTGTGGCTCATCGTGGCTGACCTGTGCGGAGAGGGAGGGAACGTAGAGCAGACTGAACCCACAGACCAACAACCCAATCCCGACTAGATAAACGAGCTTCTGACGCTCGAGCGTCCCGATAGTTTGACGTCCACCGTCCGTGACGACGGCCTGATCCGACCGGCTGTCCGAGGATTGCCAGGGAACCGGGAGTCGTGCGAGTTCGACCCACGAAAGGAAGTAGACGAACCCGGTTCCAGCCAGAATCGACAGCCCGATTGCCAACTGCGCTGCGAACCGAACCTGGATCGCCGCGAGGAGTGTAAAGTACGAGACGTAGACGCCGAGCAACAGCCACGCTGGTTCGTACCGACGGGAGGCAACGGTGATGACCCAGCCCAACACGACAATGCCGATATAAAATCCGAGCCCGAGTTGGACGAGCGGACCGAAAATGATCGCATTGTCCGGCGTGAACAGCGAGACCGATTCAGTAAACCCTTCACGAAACAGCAGATCACCAGCGCGGGCTTGTGCACGCCCAAACTGTTCTGGAAGCACGAACCGAAACGTCGCGATTCCGAGGACACCGACGACCCCCTGCAGGCCGACAAGCCCGAGGATGGGCAACTGTTGTCGACGCCAGAGTTCCCCGAGTCCAGTAACAGCAATTGCACCCAGAAAGACCATCGCTGGAACAGCGACGACGAAACTATCTTGCCAGCCCCAGAGCAGATGTGGACCGGCCGCAATGAGACTCCCGCCACCGAGTCCAGCGATCACTGGAAGGGTCGCCGTAATCGGCGGGACGTTCGCTCGAGCATCGACGACGGCCCGGAGCCCGATGTAGAGTGCGACCGGAGCGAGAAGAAGCGGTGGGCCAGCCCAGGTGTGGGTCAAGAGCCCGACCGAAATACCGAGTCCAGCGGCAGCGACCCACGTGAGCGGATTCAGAAGACGGGCGTCGACACTCGAGGATTCTTTCTCGTGCTGTCGTTTGAGATCGACTGCGAGCCAGGTTAGCGACAAGAGTACGACGCCGAGCCAGAGGTACTGGTGGAGTCTGTGCTCTAGGAATCCGAGGCCGGTGTAGACGGCATGAACCGGCATCAGTGCAAACAGGAGAATAGAGGCGAGTCCGACCCGAACGTCTCTGGTCAACAGAACCGCGGTAGCATAAATAATCACACCGAGTGCCAGCGTCGCAGCCACGGGGAGCCAGACCGCGACCATATCCGCAGCCCACTGATCGCCACCCAACAGCGTCGCCAGCCACCAGTTCACTGCGTGGGTCAACGGTCGCGATACTGTTCCCGCTGGCATGTCCGTGAGGACACCGATGTCGGTTGGAGATGTTGACTCGGCGAGAAGTTGTTCCATCCAGTAGCGATAGTGGTAGGGATCGTTACCTGGTGAGACAACGTGTTCTCCCTGGAAGACGGACCGGATCTGTGTAAGTCGCATCACAAATAGAAATACCAACGCGCCGGCGAGACCAAAAAGCGCCCGGCGGTCGGTCCAGATACCGAACTCGAAAGATCGATTCGCGAACACGCCGCCGCTAGCATCGCTCGAGTCGGATTCGAGGTCCGCTCCTGTGATCACCGCAGACACGACATCGGGATTGCGAAGTCGATACTCGCCGTCGGTTTTTTCGACGATCCTTCGAGAAACGAGTTCACCGAAGGTACCCGAGTCAGTGTCGATGTCGTCAAACGACCAGGTCTCGAGTTCAGTGTCGACCTCGAGGACGGTCTCGAGGACGCGTTCCCCGTCGTCGTACTCCTCGAGAAAAGAGGCAGTCGCGTCGGCGAGGTCGTCACTCATTAGCAACCAACTATGTTTCGGAACTCATGATACTTTCGTTGTTCCGAAAGACGGGGTAGACGTTCGGACGATCCACTGACGAACGGATCCGGCCTGCTCGATGGCTGTCGAACATGCGGTTTTCAGCGACAACGCTGGATAAATTCGTCCGAAAGAGCCGACCATCAACAACACGTACCTAAAGAAGTTGATCTCAAGGTCCGGGAGGTTTGTTGATCTCGAGTGTCGGGAGGTTTCGCTCTGTTCTGCCTAGAGTCACTCTTTCGAAAACAGTAATTCAAAACTACCAGACACTAACGGCTGCGTACGGTATTTTGAGAATCCTCTGTGATTTCGTTACTATACGTCTGGTTCGTGAGGCCGCCACCAGTGACTGTTCGGATTCCGTTACTGCCGTCACCGCTGTGTTGGCTCCCTGCGTTCGTCGTTGCCGGAATAATCTGGTACTGGTCGCTAGTGACGACGCCACCGGCGGTTCCGCCCCACTCGATTCGTGACACGGTATCACGCCTGCACTTGGACCCACCAACGGTAAATATGATAACACCTATGATTGGTGACCGATCTTTCACCCATATGCACGACTGGAGTGAGCTATGTCGATAATTGACGACGACGGCAATCTATTCGGTGCCGTCAACGTCATCGACGCGCTGGCGGTCGTTCTCTTTTTAGCCGTTCTAGTTGCTGGGATCGCGTTCGTCGGTGTCATCGGTCCCGATGGTGAACCCGAGACGCGATATGCGACGATCGAACTGGGCGAACAACCCGAGTACGTCGTCGATCGCGTAAGCGAGGGCGACGTCGTCTCACCTGAGGGAACGTCGGACACGATTACCGTCACCGACGTCTACGTTACGCCGGTTGAAGCTGATGGCGCGGTCGAACCCTCGGTCATCGTCCGCGGGGAGGTCAACGGCCAACTCATCGAAACCGACGACGACCAGGTCTTCGAATATGCCGGCGAACGATTACGCGTCGACACCGAACTCGAGATGGATACTGATGAGTACTTCGCCGAGGGAGTGGTGACGAGCGTCGAGGACGAAGACCCCACACTCGGTATCGAGCAGACCCCAGTGCTCCTCGAGGCAACAGTCTCGGGGACGACCGCCGACGAAATGACTGACGACGACTCCATCCAGCTTGGGCCACACACCACCGCAGAGATGACGAACGTTCAACTGTATCCACTAGGTGACGGTCAGTACCGGGCACTCGTCGGTGCTGAACTGACGACACTCCAGCGGGGATCGTCGGTTACCTACGGCGGAGAGTCGGTTGCAGTCGGGAACACGCTTCAGATGCAGTTCGATGCCTACGATATCGACGCCGAAGTCGTTCGCCGCGGTACGGATACCGAGATCGGCGAGCCAACGACGACGACCGCAGAGATCGAACTCGAGAACGTCAGGCGGTCGGTTGCCGACGGTCTCGAGGCCGGGATGGAAGAGCGGATCCGCGGTGAGACGTTGGCGACGGTTCGGTCGGTCGACAGTCAACCCGCCGAAGTCGTCCTCGAGAGCGACGATGGGGATATTCACCTCAGGGAACACCCACAGAACAAGGACGTAACACTCATCGTCGACCTCCAGACCAGAGCGACCGATACCGGGTTACGGTTCCACGGGGAGTCGTTCACCGAAGACGAATCGGTCATCCTCGATTTCGACCTGAAAACCGTCGAGGGTGAGGTGACGAGAATCCGGTGACCGAGGATAGCAACCATGTTCGATGATGCACGCGAACGGTCGACGACGGTCGCCCTCGTTCGGACCGTCCGTGACTCGCTCCGGGAGGCGGCGGGGCGGTCGCGGGTGATGAACACGGTCGGTGACGTCGGTGGCTCGCGAGCACGGGAGAGGTCACGTGTCACCGACAGCATTCGGACGCTCGGGATCGCGATGGCTGGATCGGTTCTCGGTCGACTGCTCGAGGGAGTTCGCTCGCGAGTCGACGGAATTCACCGAAGATCTCGAAGTGTCCAGTTCGGAACGCGTCTCAGACGATATCTGGAGTCGTCGTTCGGTTATCGGTGGCTCACAGCGGAACCCAATCCGGACGTCGTTGTCATCGATCTCCGGGACACCTGGACCGTCGGCCCGGGTATCGCCGCGCTCGAGCGCTCGATTCCTAAAGCCACGGCCGCGAGTCCGGCGTCAGTTGTTGCATCAACGGCTGGTACTATCGGATCGATCGCTCGACACCGACCGATCGCACTCGCAAGTGCACTTGCGTTTCCGGCCATCGGTGGCTCACTCGGAACACTCACGGTTGACGGCTCTCTCACACTCCCGTTGCTCGTCGTTCATGTGACCCTCACAGCATTTGCAGCGTTTGGCTGTCGCTCGAGACGGTCGCTCGAGGAAGTACTCGACAGTCAGATTGGAAACTGGGTCACAGCGGCGTTCGAGCCACCGGAACCGCCGACGCCGGCCGAGGGCCGTGTCGAAAATGAAAGCGAAAAGACGAACGATAACGATCGGCCGAACGACAGCAGTATACTGGATGAGTGGCCCGGTATCGAACACATGACAGACTACCAACTAGATGGCGAAGACTCGAGCGACGACCAGTGAGGACGGCCGGCAGTCCAAGCGATTAACACGATTGCGTCGAATCGACTCACCGATGAACGCTGTGATTCTCGCGGCAGGGGAAGGGACCCGAATGCGTCCGCTTTCGGCGACGGTGCCAAAACCGATGTTACCGGTCGCCGATCGACCACTGGTTGCACACACGGTCGATGCAGCAATCGACGCCGGCGTCGACGAAATCGTACTCGTCGTCGGATACGAAGCCAAACAGGTCACCTCCTATTTCGGTGCCGCCAGACGCGACGTCCCGATCAGCTACGTCCACCAGCAGGAGCGAGCCGGTACGGCGGATGCGGTCCTGGCCGCTCGAGAACATCTCGATGGGGCGTTTGCCGTCCTCAACGGCGACAATCTGTACGATGTAGCGTCGATCAAAAGACTGCTCGAGGCGGGACCGGCAGTCGGGGCAATCGAGGTCGACGATCCCCGACAGTATGGCGTCCTGTCGACTGACGGCGACCGGGTAACTGGTATCGTCGAAAAACCCGATGAGCCGCCGACGAACCTCGCGAATGCGGGTGCGTACGTCTTTCCCGAAGCCGCAAAAGGGTGGCTCGATGTTCCGAAAAGTGACCGTGGCGAACGCGAGATCACCGACGTGCTCGCGAAGACAATCGAGACACACGACGTCTGCCCAGTCGTCGTCGACCGGTGGCTGGATGTCGGTCGGCCCTGGGAGCTACTTGAGGCAAACGAGTGGAAACTCGGCGAACTCGAGCGGCGACTCGACGGTGAAGTAAGCGAGGATGCGGAGATCAGAGGGTCGGTGGTCGTCGAGTCAGGGGCAACCGTCGAACCGGGTGTCGTCATCGACGGACCCACACTTGTCCGAGACGGTGCGTCGATCGGGCCCAACGCGTACGTCCGTGGCGCGACGCTGGTCGGGGCCGACGCGACGGTCGGTCACGCCGTCGAAATTAAAAATAGCGTCCTGATGGCAGGCGCAACCGTCGGGCATCTCTCGTATATCGGTGACAGTATTTTGAGTCGAAACGTCAACCTCGGGGCTGGAACGACCGTCGCGAACCTTCGCCACGATGGAGAGCCAATCGACGTGACGGTCAAAGGGAAACGGGTTTCGACGGACCGGCGAAAGTTCGGCGTTGTTCTCGGTGAGGGCGTCAAAACGGGAATTAACACCAGTCTACATCCGGGTACGTCGCTCTCCGTCGACGCCCGAACACGACCCAGCGAGACCGTCGACCGCGACCGGTAATACCTCGAGTGTGTTATGAGACGCCGATGGAGACTCGAGCCCGGCTGATGACAGCATCTTAAAGCGCCTCGACTCGAATCACGGGAGTATGCGACTCGAGGAGTACTGGGGTGTCGGGCCGAAGACCCGGGAGTTGCTCGTCTCCGAGTTGGGCCGCGAACG
>LKMK01000181.1 GCA_001563805.1 Natrialbaceae archaeon B1-Br10_E2g2 | reverse complement strand
GGCGGGCCCCAGCGCGAGCCAGACGTCTCTCCCCTTGCCGTACTCGCCCGCCAGCCCCGCCTCCGCGAGCAGGCTGTCGACGCCAGGAGCGCCACACCAGAGCACGCGTATCGGCAGCGCGAACGACTCGAGCCACTCGCGAACCGGCTCGATCCGGTCGGACGCCGCCCGAACGGGAACGTAGACCGCGGCGGGAGCGAGCGTCTCGAGTTCCGCCAGGACGCGCTCGGCGGCCGGACTCTCGTACTCCCGGTCGGTCATCGGGACGACGACCGCCGTCTCGCCGACACACCGCTCGAGGTCGCCCCCCCAGGCCGGGAGCCGTCCGCCACCGGTGTCAGTCCCGGTCTGGCCGCCACCGCCACCGACGCCGGCGTCGGTGATGTCGTGGAGCGTCGCGATTCGCTCCTGTACGTACTCCATCGGCTGTCTTTCCGGCCGAGCCGATAAAACGGCCACGGCTCCGGCCAAGTAGACCGGAACGGACTCGAGCGGCCACATCATCCCCGACTATCGAATCCGCCGCCGGTGCTGTCCCCACGCTGTCACAACCCGTGCCCGGGGATCTCGACAACATCGATAAAGCCCCGGTCTTTTTCTCCCCTTCCTTCTTACAGGGCGAACATGAAATCAGTCCGGAAAGCGCTCCGCGAAGGAGAACTCGAGAAAGACACCTACGATCGGCTCGTTTGCGCCGAGTGTGAGAAGCCGCTGAAGACCGAGAACGATCCGGACGAGATCAAGACCGTCCGGATCTGTCCCGACTGCGAAGCCGAGTGGAAAGAGATCCGGTAACCCCAGTTGGGGCAGCGTCGCGGTGCCAGCGCGCCGGTCTCCGACCGGTCGACCCGTAGGATGACTGCCGCTCTTTTCACCTGCTCGTCCGGCGAGGGGAGAACTACCGCTCGCCGGCCATCGCGGCGAACAACCGTTCTTCGAACTCCTGGCTGTCGATCCCGTCCGAGGGGCCGATCCCTCGCATGTGGTCGACCGAGAGCTGCCCACCGCCCATCCGCGCGTGCCCGCCGGCGTTCGCCATCGGGATGTCGCTGACCGCGTGCCGGAGCGTCTCGCCCATGTGGACGCGGTCGTCGCGCGAGCGCCCCGACAGGTGGATCGTCCCGTCGTTCTCGCCGAAGACGACCACCGCGGTGACGCCCTCGAGATGCATGAGTTCGTCCGCCGCCTGCGGGATCGCGTCGGTGTTGCCGATCTCGCCGACGTCACAGACCGCGAAGGCCCCTTCGATGCGCTTTTCGGTGATCGCCCTCGCTTTGATCTGCAACACGTCGTCGCTCACCTGCGGGTTGGCGATCCGCTCGAGGAGGTCCTCGTCGATGCCGTCGAACAGGGACGCACAGGCGTCGAACTCGGCCCGGGAGCAGCCGTTCGTCAGGTGGTTCGTATCGGACTGGATGCCGTAGAGCAGGCCGGTCGCGAGTTCGGCCGAGAACTCGATCGGTCCCGTCTCGTCTTCGTGTGCTTTCGTCGCGCCGATCTCCTGGAGGTACTCGACGAAGATGGTCGAGGCGGCGCCGTACTCCGTCCGGACGTCGGTAAACCGCGTTCCGGTTCCGTTGCCCGGGTGGTGGTCGACGACCGCGATCGGTTCGACCGACTGGGCGCCGGTGAACCCCCGCGGTGTGTTGTGATCGACCAGCACCACCGCGTCGCTCGCGAGTTCCGAACTCGACTCGAGCTGCTCGAGATCGAGGTCGAGAACGGTTCGAAACGCCCGGTTTTCCTGGTGGCGGATCTCGCCGGCGAACTGCAGTGTCGGGTCGGTCTCGACCGATTCCGCGATCGTCGCGACCCCCATCGCACAGGCCATCGCGTCGGGATCGGGATTCGGATGCATCAACACCGTCACCTCGTCGTAGTCGCCGAGCACCCGCTGCAGGCGGACCCCGGGTGGCCGGCGGAACCAGCGGACGGCCCACCAGCCGCCGACGACGAGCGCACCGATAGCGACCACCAGCAACGAGAGGACCAGCGGCTCGAGGGAGCCGAGCACCTCGACGATCCGTTCGACCGCCGACGTGTCCGCCTCGACGAACGAACTCGTCGAGACGTCCCGATCGTTCATACCGGACACTCAAATCGAACGATAAAAAATTTACCCCCGATTCACACCGTATACAGATCGACCACTCTCGGCAAGAGCCGCTGGTGGCCCACAGCACCGCTCTCCCGTGGGTCGGTTCGATTCGGCTCGTGGCTCGTATTGGCTCGAGACGGCCCGATCGGTCGACGTCGAAGCGACCCCCAGGGCGTCGACGGCGAGGCTACGCGGCGAACGCCTCGAGGTCGCTACCCCGTGTACGCCTCGAGCGCGTCGCGATACCCCTCGCGGAACGTCGGATAGCGGAACTCGTAGCCGAGCGCCCGGAGTTTGTCGTTCGAGCAGCGCTTGCTGGTCAGGAGCCGTCGGCGGGCGGCTTCCGAGAGGCCGTCGTCCGCGAGGCGGTCGTCGGTCGTCCGCTTCGGCGGCGACTCGAGGCCTGCCTGTTCGGTCAGCCAGTCCGCGAAGGCCCACCTGTCGACGGGTTCGTCGTCGACGACGAGGACGACCTCGTTTCGTGCGAGATCTTCCTCGAGCAGAAATCGAACCGAGCCGGCGGCGTCGTCTCTGTGGACCATGTTCAGGTACCCCTCCGTGACGGGCCCCTCGAGGTAGCGCTCGAGGCGATACCGGCCCGGGCAGTAGAGGCCGGCATAGCGGGCGACGGTCCCCTCGAAGCCGTGTTGGGGCGGGCGCTCTATGGCGACGCGTTCGGCCTCGGCGAGCACGTCGGTCTTTGCCGTGGCCGGCTCGAGCGGCGTCTCCTCGTCGACCCAGTCGCCGTCGTGGTCGCCGTAGACGCCGGTCGAGGAGGTGTAGACCAGCCGTTCGGGGGGCTCATCGCGCTCGCCGAAGGCGTCGATCGCCGTCCGGAGTCCCTCGACGTAGACCTCGCGGGCGGCCTCGGCGCCGCGACCGCCGCTGCTCGCGCTGAAGACGATCGCGTCGACGTCCGGGATCGCCGCGAGCGACTCGCGGTCGGTCACGTCCGCCCGGACGGCCTCGAAGCCGGCGTCCTCGATCCGCTCGAGGCCCGCATCCGAACGCCGAACGCCGATCGCGTCGTGGCCGTTCGACTCGAGCTGGCGCCCGAGCTCGAGGCCGACGTGTCCACAGCCTAAAATTGCGACCTTCATACCGATTCTCACGGACGAGTCACTATAACGACACCGCTCACCCACGAGGCTTGCTGGTCGCCCGTGCGTGCGGGAAGTACTGTGCGTGCGTGGTAGGAGTGCTTTTCGTGCGTGCTGTAGTAACAACTGCAACGATTTACACATTGATCGCCGAACCGTCTGGCGATCAGGTGTGCAATGACTTGCAGTGGCTACTATAGGAGTAGTGGCTGGGCACGGGATCCTGACTGGGCTCAGGGCATCCCGTCGGCGATCGCGTGCTGAAGGTAGACGAACTCCTCGAACGTCATCGGCGCGCGCCGTTCGATCTTCTGCTGGATCTCCTTTGCCTCGAGGTCGATCTCGAGTTCGCTCTCGAGCGCCTCGACGTCGAGCACCGCCGAGGACATGCCGAGCAGCAGGTGGTCACAGGCCATCGTGACGATCGTTTCCGCGTCCGGCGTGTCGGCCGCGAGCGCCTGGATCTGTGCGGCCTCCTCGAGGTCCAACTCGAGGGTAGCCCCGTCGCCGATGGTCTCGAGCGCGTCCCGGTCGACGTCCGTTTCGGCCGCGACGGTCTCGAGGCCGTGTTCGTCGACGACCGCAGCGAGGTCGGCTTCGTACTCCGTCCGCAGTTCCTCGGGCGACCCTGGTGCGCTCAGCCGTTGGTCGTAGAACATACCCGAACTGACAGCGCACGTCCTCAAGTGGGTTGTTATTCAGGAACATCGGTGGGTCACGTGGGCCGTCGTTCGCGACCGTCGGCGGATTCCGACGTCCACCGTGTGGCTTCCCGCCGGGAGGATTCTCTGGGTTGGTATTTCACCGCAACGTTGAACTCACTTCACTTTCATGAAGACTGTATGAAAGTCGCCCTGATCGGAGTCGGTCAGGCCGGTGGCAACGTCACCGAACGGCTCGCCCGGTTCGACGCGGACATGGGCTTCGAAGCCGTCCAGGGTGCCCTGGCCGTCAACTCCGCCGAAGCAGACCTCCACTCGCTCGAGTTCGTCGACACGCTGTTGATCGGTGCCGACCGGGTCAACGGACACGGCGTCGGCGCCGACAACGAACTCGGTGCCGAGATCATGCAATCGGACATCCAGCAGGTCCTCGACGCCCTGGACGGCCGCATCACCTCGCGGTCGGAGGCGATCTTCGTCGTCGCCGGCCTCGGTGGGGGGACCGGAAGCGGCGGCGCGCCCGCGCTCGTCCACCACCTACAGCGGGTCTACGACGTTCCCGTCTACGCCCTCGGTATCCTGCCCGGTCGGAACGAAGGCGCCCTCTACCAGGCCAACGCCGGCCGCTCGCTGAAGACGCTCGCTCGCGAGGCCGACTCGACGCTGCTGATCGACAACGACGCCTGGCACGAACAGGGCGAGAGCATCTCCGGCGCGTTCGACCGGATCAACGACAAGATCGCCCGGCGTGTCGGCCTGCTCTTTGCCTCCGGTGAGGCCGTCGAGGGCGTCGGTGAAAGTGTGGTCGACTCGAGCGAGGTGATCAACACCCTTCGCTCGGGTGGCATCTCCGTGCTCGGCTACGCGAGCGAGGTGGCGAGCGAGGACAGCGCTCAGAACGTCCGGACCGCCATGAGCGTCGCCCGCCAGGCGCTGCTGACGGGAACGAGCATGCCCGACGCGACGAAGGCCGACTCGGCGCTGCTCGTCATCGCCGGTCGGCCCGAGGCGATTCCCCGCAAGGGCGTCGAGAAGGCCCGGCGCTGGATGGAAGACGAAACGGGGAGCATGCAGGTCCGTGGCGGCGACTTCCCGCTCGAGAGCGACCGGCTCGGCGCGCTCGTCCTGCTGGGCGGCGCCGAACGATCCGACCGGATTGACGAATTCATGGATCGCGCACGCGAGGCGAAAAACGCCCAGGAGGAAGAGCGGGCTGATCCGGCCGAGCAGTTCACTGACGACCGCCTCGAGAACCTCTTTTGAGCCACGGCACAGTGGGGGGTCGCTCGCGACTGTCGTGGCGACCGACCATCGAGGCTATTTATAACTCTCTCGAGTGGCTATGTCACCGTTCGACACGCTAGATGGGGTCCCTGCTAACGGTTTTCAGGGGTCTACCGATCGGTACATTTAAATTACAGGCGCCAGTAGTGACTGGTACCAGAACGCCATCGGGGCGCGTATCGCTCGACGATCGATGACAGGAAATCTTATTCACCGAGGTTTCGCAGATCGTGAGCGTGCGCTGTACGCGGCGGATCGAACCGACCGACGGCTCCCACTCGGAGCCAGTCACCACCGGCGTCGGTCCGCCGGTTCCCGGTGCGGTATGGCACAGAGGTTTGACTAACACATGGTAGACGAATCGAAAAACATCGAACTTACAGAGGACGACCTAGCAAACAAATCGAAAGGACAGCTCATCAAGATGGCCGGTCAACTGCGAGACCGGCGAAACGATCTGAACCAGATGGCTTCTGAGCGGGCGTCCAAACGCGACGATCTCAACGCGAAGACCCGCGAGAAAGTCGACGAAGCTCAAGAGCACCGCGAACAGCGCGACGAGCTCAACGAGCAGGTCCAGGAACACAAAGAACAGCGCAACGAGCTCAACGCGAAGGCGAACGAACTGTTCGACAAAGTCGAACAGCTCAAGTCGGATATGGAGCTCGACGAGGGCAAGGACTTAGAGCAGCTCGAAGACGAGATCGAGCAGCTCGAGTTCAAACAGCAGACCGAGGTCCTCTCGAGCGAGGACGAGAAAGAGCTCATCGAGAAGATCGAGTCCAAGCGCGAGGAGTACGAACAGCGCAAGGGAAAGCTCGAGCAGAACGATGACCTCGAGGCGCTCGTCGACGAGGCCGAAGAGGTCCGCTCGGAGGCGTCCCAGCACCACCAGAAGGTCACGGAGCTCGCGGACAAGGCCCAGGAGCACCACAACCAGATGATCGAGGCCTATCGCGAGGCCGACGACATCCGTGACGAAGCCGACGAGATGCACGAGTCGTTCGTCGAGGCCCAGGAGGCCGCCGACCAGCACCACGAGGACTTCGTGCGCGTCCAGAAGCGCCTGCGCGAACTGGACAAGGAAGAAGAACAGGAGCGCAAGTCCGCTCGCGACAAGAAAAAGGAGGCAGCCAAAGAGGAAGCCGAGGAGATCTATCAGAAGTTCAAGGAAGGCGAAACCCTCGACACCGAGGACCTGATGAAGCTCCAGAAGACGGGGCTGCTCTAACGCGGTCGTCCTCTCGATTCGTCCCACACACGTTTTTCGTGGTGACGCGGCCGGTCCGCCATCACCCGATCGAGAGCCCGCGCTCTCCTGTGAGCGCTCGATCGGTGCGGGGCACCGTCGGTTTCGAACGACCCGACGCAGCGTCGCTGGTAGGACCGGATTCGTCCGGCGCCGAACGCACCAGTACCGGGTTCTAAGACGGTCGCTGGCGTATCGTCGCCAATGGCAGCGCCAACCGATCTCGTGGAGCGATCGAGACGGCCGAACCACCGTGCGAAGTTCGACCGTCGCGTCGACGAGCAGGTCGAGCGACTCCGTGGGCAACTCGAGGCCGGCCGGTTCGACAATCCGGAGTTCGGTATCGGGCTCGAGGTCGAGGCGTACGCCGTCGACGACGCCGGCCGGCTCGCGCGGCTCCCGGGCGACGTCTTCGACGGCCTCGACGGCTGTGCCCGCGAACTCGGCCGCC
>LKMK01000180.1 GCA_001563805.1 Natrialbaceae archaeon B1-Br10_E2g2 | reverse complement strand
AGATCAACGGCCGCCACATCGTGGAGTTTCCCGTCGCCTCCTTTTCGAACGTCAAGCCGTTCGAGGAGCTCATCCTGTACAAACTCGGCGAGGACGGCGAGTTCGATTCCGTCTCCGAACTCGCGGAGTCGCTCGCTCGAGAGCTGAACGAGGAGTACACCGACAGCTTCCGCTCGAAGGTCATCTACACCGTCGACCGACTCGGTCCCGGCGGCAAAGGCTACATCGAGCGCGAAGAACACGGCAAGTCCTACCGGACCCGGCTCTCGCGGATCGGCGAACTGTGGGTGCGCGCGCACTCGGACAGCGGCCTCGAGCACTGACCCTCGTCCGAGACGGACAGTTACAGCGAGCGAGTGAGCACCGCCAGCGGATCGTCGCCGCCCGCGAGCGATACACAAAATCGAATGCTGAAGAAACCAGCGAGACGCTCCCTGCTGACAGACAGCGAGTCACCCGGAGGAACTCACAGCTCGATTGGTTCCTCGAGATTCGGATCGGTTTCGAGAATCACCGAGAGATGGGGCTCGAGCTGGTCGAACTGGTCCGTCGGTTCCACCAGTTGTCGGTCCGAATCGTATTCGATGACCCCTGCCGATGCTAACTTTGGAACGTGCATGTGCAATAGCGAGACCTCAATTTTCCTGAGCACGGTGTCAGAAGCGTCGATAAGCTGCGTATGATGATTGTAGTTGAGAATCGTCCTCCTGAGGTCGTTCATCGTCAACGAACGCTGTTCTTCTGCAAGTACCGCGAGGACGATGCGACGGTGCTCATCGCTACATAGGTCGAGCACCGTATCGAACGTGATAGAACTCCCACTCATTATCAATGTCAACAGACCTGCCCGTATCACACTCCCTTTTTAGTATCCAATATGCTTTTAAGACCTACTGGGAAGGAACCGACACGTCGGATAGCGTCTCCCCGAGGATGTGGTTAATACCGCGCCGGAGTCTGGATGCAACGGCCTGCTGTGAGATGCCGAGCTCGTCGCCGATTTCTTCCATCGTCGTCTCGCGGGGGGATTCGAAGTAGCCGCGCTCGTAGGCGAGTACCAGCGCTTCCTGCTGGGCGTCGGTCAGCGCCGCTTCGGTAGCCGTCTCGACGGGTGTGAGTGCGTGCAACTCCGTGAGCGTGATCGGAATCTGCAACTCCCGACACCGGGATTGGAAATTAGAAAGATCGTCACGAGTGTCACCACGAACATCGAACGTCCATCGCGTGTTCGTTCCAACGGCCTTGATGAGCGAGATCTTCGTCTCCGTCAGCGTGGTCAAGACCTCGTTGTAATCCAGCGCCCATTCGACGCGCAACAGATGCTCGTCTTCAACGGAGTCGACGAACTGGATTCGCCTCACACCCGGATGCTCCGAGAACGCCTCCTCGACATTGTCCACTGTGGTTCTCCGAACCCAGAAGTACGGAATCACCACGTCTCGCGCGGGGATAATCCGCTCCAGTTCGACCGACACATCCGGCAGTTGCTCGAACACCGTCCCCAACGGGAATTGGTTGGACGGTATCGTAAAGGATGCCTCTGTAGCCATCGTCCAATCTGTGGTTCCCGGGCGTAAATATCTACCACGGTACTGTGCGTATCGAGAAGTGGACAGGCTACATCGAGCGCCAGGAACACGATGGGTTTTCTCGGGCCCGCCACTCCCGCGTGGGCGAGCATTGGGTTCGAGCGTACCCTGCCAGTGTCCTCGAGCACTGACCCTCGATCCGAGACGGACAGTTATAGCGAGCGAGTGAGCACCGCCAGCGGATCGTAGCCGTCCTCGAGGGTGACGTGGGCGAACCAGCCGAAGACGCGAGCGAGTACGTTCAGCAGGTGGAGCGTGACGAGCAAGAGGACGAGTCCGACCGCAGCGGCCGCGAGCGCCCGCGGGAGCGTCGAAATCTCCCAGTGGCCGACCGTGAACACGGCGTCGAAGCCGACGAGCAGGTAGTTCCAGCCCAGGTACAGCGTCTGGTGGATCTCGGGCGCCCGATCCGGAACGACGCCGACGTACAGTCCCGGCCGGTCGTAGTACAGCGGGAGCATGAGCATGCTCACGGCCGTCGACAGGCCCGTCGTCGTGAGAACGAATCCGGCCACTCCGACCACGAACTTCGCGGGCAGGTACAAAAGCGACGTCCAGGTCTTGCGGTGAGTCAGCAGGAATCTGAGTCGATCACGGCGGCGCTCGCCGGGCAGGTCGACCCGCGGCTCGATCTCGACCTCGAGCATGGTCGCGGTCAGCCACCGTTCGAACCCCGCAAGGGCCAGGCCGACGGCGAACGTGAACGCGAGGATCGGAACGCCGACCAGGACGATCGCCAGTCCGAACCCGAGCGACACGCCGACGACCACGAAGATGAAGTACGCCAGTCCGAGCGGGAACGCGAGCGACAGGTACGCCAGATTCAGGTACGTCTGGCGCTCGAGCGGGACCGAGACGAACTGCTCGAGTCGGGTTCCGAGGCGGCCGAGTCGGCCGTCGGTCGCCGTCGCAGCAGAGCGGGCCATCTCGAGGGAGAGTGCCCGATACGGAAATATAAACGTTGGCCTCGAGTTGGCGATCGAACAGTTCGTCCCTATGAAGTATCCGTCCATCGGTAGATCGTCCGAACGGCGATGGCCGCTCCGACCGAATCGACCAGTGAACCTTTGGGCTCGCCGTTGAACTCCCCACGCGATGAGCGACGACGGTGAGGCCGACGTCGTCGAAGTGCTCAGCGACGAGTACGTGCGGACGATCCTCGAGCAGACCCGCGAGGAACCGAAGTCCGTCGATGCGCTGAGCGACGCCTGCGGGGCCGATCCGTCGACGATCTACCGCCGCGTTGAGCAGCTCCAGGAGCGCGATCTGCTGGTCGACCAGCAGAAACTCGATCCCGGGGGCCACCACTACAAGGTCTACAGCGCGCGCCTGCAGGAAGTTCGCATCCAGTTGAACGAGGACGGCTTCCGGGTCGACGTCGACCGCGGACCCGAGGAGTCAGCGGCCGATCGCTTCACCAGACTCTACGAGGGATTCAAATGATCGACCACTACGGATCGACGGGACTCGATATTACGACGGCGGATCTCGAGTCGACGGTGGCGTTCGTGCCGTCCCCACTCCCGCTGCAGGAGGCCACCGGCGGCGCGCCGGAGGTCGTGATCCTGGTGTTCGTCGCGCTGTTCGTCGCGACTGCGCTGTCGATCTACCTGGCCGTTCGGCTCTACCGGGGCTACAGACAGGGTGGGGGCACCGGGATGCTCCTCCTCGGCACCGGGCTGGTGCTGCTGACGACGATACCCATGCTGCTCAGGCTCGTACTCTCGAACGTACCGACCGTAGAGCCGGTCTGGCAAGAGACCATCGCGACGGCAGTACAGCTACTCGGGTTGCTCCTCATCCTGGGGGTGGTCTATGGTCGTCGCTGACCCCGATCCGGCGGCCGTCCTCTTCGCGACGGCGCTTCTGACCGCCGTGGTGGGCGCGACCGTCGCCGGACTCGCCTACCGTGGCTACCGGCGCAACGACAGCGACGCGATGCGATTCCTGGCCGTCGGCATCGTCTGTATCACCGTCGGCCCGTTCGTCGTCAGCTACGGGCTCGCCCCCGCGGTGGCCCTCTCGGAGGCCGCGACGCTGCTCGGCGTCTTGCTCGCGAACATCGCAGGCCTGCTCGCGATCCTCTACTCGCTCGAGGGCACCTAATCCCGACTTAATTCTTTCGCAGAGTGGTCGAGTTGCCAGTTCGCGAACCCGGTTTACGGACGTCGGCCCCGTCTCGATATACGAGGTCAGACCCATGCCAACGACCGCACCCGATCCGTCGCGATCCGAACCGACTCCGAACGCACCCCCGGGCACGAACTCGACCGGGAACTCGAGTGAACCAGGGACGGGCGGCCGCGGCATCGCCGCCGCGCCGATCGACCCCTGGACGTACCGCTCGCTTGCGTACCTGGTGCTCGCGTTCCCGCTGGCGATCCTCTATTTCACGGTCGCCGTCACGGGCGTCTCGACGACCCTCGGGCTGAGCGTCACGCTGCTGGGCCCGATCGCGTTCGTCGCCACGCTGCTCGTGATCGTCGCCCTCGCGTGGCTCGACGCCGCGGTGACCGAGGGGCTGCTCGAGGCCGACGTCTCGCCGGGCTTTCCCGAGACCGACGAGGGGCTGCTCGCCTTCCTGCGGGAACTCGTGCTCGGCCGGGCGACGTGGCTCGGCGCGATATACCTGGTGTGGAAGACGATCCTGGGGGTCGTCGCGTTCGTCGGGATCGTCGTCGCCCTCTCGCTGGCGGCGAGTCTCACGGTCGCGCCGCTGTACTACGGCGAGCACGTGGTCGTCGCCGGCTGGTACGCGATCGACTCGCTCGAGCGGGCGCTCGTCGCCGCGGTCGGCGGCGTCGCCGTCGGCTACCTGACGCTGGTGCTGGTGAACCTCGGCGGCCGCCTCTCGGCGACCGTCGCCGAGGGGTTGCTGGCAGCCGGGGAGTAGGCCGACCAGCGGCGTCGTGGCTCGAGCGGGAGTCGAAAGAAAAGGCTCGAGGACGACTCACAGCGGAACGCAGACGACTACTTCTCGCCGATCCGGTTCACCCACCGGAACAGCGGCTCGCCGGTCCCCGTTCTCTCGCGCCCGTCAGCTACGCGTCCGTCACAGTTGCTCGAACACACGACCGGTCGCAAAACAGTGGTACGGGCCGCCCGTCGGGACCGCTACGGCCGTGCAGCCGTCGAGGGGCTACTCGAGCGCCCGAACGTCGATCCGACCGGTGTTCGTTTCGAGCCGGAGCGTCGGTCCGCCGTCACCGAGCGTCCCCGTCAGGACGTCGTCGCCGCGGGTTTCGTCGGTCAGCTCGAGGCCCGAAACGTCGACGCCGCCCGTGTTGGTCTGTACGCGGAGTTCGGCGTCGAGGTCCGGATCGATCGCCGCCTCGATGCGGCCGGTGGTGGTCGAGATCGTCGTGTCGCCGTCGATCGCCGGCACGTCGGCTTCGACGCGGCCCGTGTTCGTCGACACGTCGTCGAGGTACGCGACGTCGCGGATCTCGACCCGGCCCGTGCTCGTGCTTGCACCGACTCCGCCGTCGACATCCGCGACGTCGACCCGGCCCGTACTGGTGTCGACCCGGAGGTCGCCAGCCACGTCCCGAACCGTCACGCGGCCGACGCTGGTCCGGACCGCCTCGAGGGCCAGCTCCCGCGGCGCGTCGATTTCGAGGGTCATCGAGGGACGGTCCCGAAGCCACCCCTCGCTGCCGTCCCACTCCGAGCGGAGCTCGAGGGTGCCATCGGTGCGGTCGGTCCGCAACTCGAGGGTCTCGAGGTCGGTTCTGATCGAGCTGGACTGTTTCTCGACGTCGACGTCGATCTCGTCGCGGTCGCCGCCGAGCACCGTTATCTCGCCGGCGTCGCCGTCGACCCGAAGCGTGTCGACGTCCTCGGCCGGTACCGTTTCCGACGTCGCGAGTTGCTGGCCGACGAACGGCGTCGTGGAACTACAGCCGGCGAGCGCGGCACTCCCGGTCGCAGCGACGCCAGCGAGCAGTTGTCGTCTGGTCGTGTGCCGTGTCATGGATACTCCTACGGGATCGACCAATGTCAATCCAGATTCACGACTGACGACCGACCAACCGACCCCCCATATTCATATAGGTGGGTCCGAGCCGTAGGCGGGGCCTTTAGTTGTCGACGGGAGTCCTGACCCGTCGCCCGACTAGCCGTCGACTCGCTCGAGGACCCGTTCCCGGAGCACGAGCAGACTGGGCAGGACCGTGAGACAGGCGACGAACGCGAAGACGATGCTCAGCCCGGTCACGAGCCCGAATCGCTGCAGCGGTGGGGCGAGTGCGAGCGCCAGGACACCGAAGCCGGCCGTCGTCGTCGCCGCGCTTCCGAGGAGTGCCCCGCCGGTTCCCGTGATGGTCGACTCGAGGGCAGCCGTGATCCCGTCCTGTCGCTCTCGCTCGACGACGAACCGCTCGCCGAGGTGGATACTGTAGTCGACGCCGAGCCCGATCGCGAGGCTCGTGATGACGGCCGTCTCGCTGTTGAACGGCACGTCGAGCAAGGCCATCGCTCCGAGCAGCCACGCCAGCGCGGCCACGACGGGCGCGAGCGTGACGAGCCCGAGGGTGAGCGCCCGGTGGCGGACCCAGTAGAGGACCGTGAGGAAGCCTCCGATCACGACGAGCGTCACCGCGAACGCCTGGACCAGCGTCTCGAGGAGGGCGTCCTGGACGACGGCAGTCGTCACGGGGCCGCCGGTCGCGACGGCCGTCACCGCCGCCTCGTCGTCGGTCGCCGTCCCGTGTTCGACCTCGAGCGCGAACGCTCGCACGTCGTCGGCGACCGACTGGGCCGACGCGTCGCCCCGGACGCTGACGACGAGGCGCATCGACTCGTACTCCCCCTCGTCCGTGCGTTCGAGGACGGTCGCGGCCGCATCCTCGTCGACCTCGTACAGCAGGTCGTACAACCCCTCGAGGTCCTCGTCGGGGACGCCGTCGCCGGTCGTATCGCGGGCGTCGATGCCGTCAGCGACCGTCTCGTTGTCGGCGGCGACGTCCTCAAGGACGGTCAGCGGCCCGTCGACGGCGGCCGTCCCGTCGGAACGAGCGTCGATCGTGCCCTCCGTCGCCGTGGCGGCGGCGTCGCCTCGAGCGTCCTCGATCGCGGGGAGCGTGGCCGGGTCGGTCACGTCCCCGCGTATCAGAATGTCGGCTTGCGAGTCGGGGTCCTGAAAGTTGTCCGCGAGGTACTCCGCGTCGTCGCTGATGGTGTAGGTGTCGGGCGCGAACGGGCCGGGAAGCGATTTGGCCCACTCGGGAGCGTCCTCGGGCAGGAAGTCGGCCTCGTTGAACTCGGTGT
>LKMK01000029.1 GCA_001563805.1 Natrialbaceae archaeon B1-Br10_E2g2 | reverse complement strand
CGAGTCCGCCCGCGAGTCCCCGCTCGACGATCGCGTGTGCGACCAGCGGCGTCGGTCGATCGCGCTCGGACACCAGGACGTCAAAGCCGTTCGCACACAGCACTCGTGCCAGTTCCTCGGCGAAGCCCCGCGAGCTCTCCCTGGCGTCGTAGCCGATCACGACCGGGTCCTCGAGTCCTTCGTCTCGCAGGTAGGTCGCGACCGCCTGCCCGACCATCCGAACGCGTGGCGTCGTGAACTCCTCGAGCGTCGCCCGCCAGCCGTCGGTACCGAAACTAATCGTCTCCATACCCGTTCGTCACCGGGCGTGGCGAAAAAAGCGACGCCGGCGGCACAGTTGACCGCCCACCGCCGCGTCGTCGCTCCGTGGCCGTCCGACCGGTACCTATCAGTCGAGGGCGTCGAGTCGCTGTTCGAACAGTCGTTCGCCGGTCTCCTCGCAGGTGACCGCGATCACGTCGTGGCTCGTACAGCAGGACTCGACGACGTCCTCGCCCATCGTCACGTCGCCGCCGGTCGGACACCGCTCGAGGAACATCCGCAGCGCGTTGCAGATCCGCCCTCTCGTCGCCGGGTCGGTGGCGTCCCAGTCGGGCACCCAGCGCCCGAGGACGCGACCCGCGGCGACGTCGGCGAGCACCGCGGCGCGCGAGGGCCACCGGCCCGCGAGTCCGGCCTCCGAGGCGAGCGTCCGGACGTCGCCCCGGGCTCGCAGTTCGTACCCGGTCGGGTCGGCGTCGAACCCGAAGGCGTCGACGACGGCGGCGGCCTCGAGCCCCGTCTCCTCGACGGCCGCCGTCTCCGCGAACCACGCGCGCTCGAACTCGTCGGTGAGACAGAGGTCGTCCTCCTCGGCACAGGGCTCGAGGACGCCGTGTGTCAGGAAGTAGGACTCGAGATCGACGTGGTCGGCGGGGTCGACGGCCCCGCCTGACGAAACGGTGTCGGGAGCGCCGGTGTGATCGGCTGGTGTGTCGACTCCATCGGTGTCGCTCGTGTCATCGTTCTCGTCGTCGCTGGAGCCGACGCTCGAGACAGCACTCGAGTCGGCGCGTTCGCTACCGGTTTCACGCTCGAGGGCCGGTTCGTCGGCCGACGGATCGGTGGCGACGGAGCCGAACCCGCTCGCGAGGGCGGGATCGGGGTCCTTGCCGAACCACTCGAGGACGGCGGCCGGCAGGTACCGCTTCGTCAGCGTCGGCGTCCCGGGGACGAGGTACCCGCGCAGATAGACGAGCGCGAGCGACGCTGCGGTGACGAGAACGCCAGCGAGTCTGGACCGGCGAGCGACGAGCGCGCCGACCGTCGCGGCGATGGCCAGGTTGACGATCGTACACGGCAGACAGCGATTCGGACCCGTGTACTCGGGTCGTTCGAGGCGGTCGAGGAGGTCGTCGAACATCTCTTCTCGAGTGAGTATGGACCCGAGTATGTATGTTTCGGGGCCGACCCCGGAGCGTTCGGCGGTGGACCCGGCGTTCGAAGGTCGCTCGAGCCGTCGGCGCGCTCACGCGAGTCCGACGAGTCGTTCCTTCTGCCGTCGGCTGAGCTGTTTGATCTCGTACTCGCGGGACATCGCGGCCGACCGTGACTCGTACCGTTCCCGATAGCACACCGTGACCGGCGTTCGACCGCGGGTGTACTTCGCACCGGTTCCGTCGTTGTGCTCGGCGACGCGTCGCTCGAGGTCCGTCGTGTAGCCGGTGTAGAGGGTGCCGTCGGCACACTCGAGGACGTAGACGACGTGGTCGTCGGCCATCGGTGCGCCGTAGGCGGCGTCGGGTAAAAAGCGGCTCGTCCGTGGGGGCACGTGGGTGGTCCGAATCCGGTTCTCGAGCAGGGTCAGGTTCCGCGGGCGCGGTCTCTCGCCACTTCCGCGATTCCTGCGTTCGCCGAGCAGCTGATGCACGCGTGAATTTCGCCGTGCTCGTCGGCGAATACACGGGCAAAGCGCTCGGAAACGTGCGCGTCGCAGTGGTTACACTTGGGCATTGGTCACACCGGCCTTGGCCGGTACCTACTGCTATTCGGGGTATATATAAAAACGCTTTCCCAAACGACGTATAGCATTGGCCTATTCGAAGCTTTAGCTTTCTGTTCTAGAAAGGAAATTTTTACTGCAGCCAACTCACCCCCGGGCAGCGTCGATCGCTCGAGCGATCAGCGCTGCCTGTCCACCGGCGACGAACCCGGCGTCGACGTTGACGACCGACAGCACGGTACAGGACTGTAACATTCCGGCGAGGGCGGCGTCGCCGTCGCCGCCGAAGCCGTACCCGCTCGAGACGGGCAGGCCGATCACGGGCGTATCGACGAGGCCAGCGATAACGGTCGGCAGGGCGCCTTCCCGACCGGCGGCGACGACGAGGACGTCGGCCCCCCGGAAGCGATCGACCTGATCGAGCGTCCGGTCGAGTGCCGCGACGCCGACGTCGTCGATCCGTTCGACGGTCGCGCCGGCGTCGGCACAGACGACGTGGGCCTCGTCGGCGATCGGCACGTCGACCGACCCCGCGGTGACGATCGTGACCGTGGCGTCGAGCGACGGCGAGTCGTACTCGGGCGAGGTGACGCGGATCGTCGAGCCCCGACGCTCGAGAGTGGCGTCCGGCGCCGATGCCGAAAGCGCGGACTCGAGCGCCGCGAACTGTTCGTCCGAGACGCGCGTCAGGAGCGCCCGGTCGGTCGTCTCGAGGGCCAGTTCGGCGAGCGAGACGACCTGCTGGATCGACTTGCCCTCGGCGAGGATCGCTTCGGGAATGCCACGACGGTGCTCCCGGGCCGCGTCGAATCGGCCCGCATCGTCCGTGACGTATCCCTGCAGTTTCGCTTCCGCCTGTGTCGGCGAGAGGGAGCCGTCGGCGACGGCCTCGAGGAGTTCGCGCATGGCGGGAATCCGCGCCGGACGTACTCCAATCCGTCGACACTGCGGACCGGTTCCCTGATCGACCGCGAGTGGTCTCGAGGGTGCGCGCGAGCGCGTTTCCCCGCCTGGAGCGACCCGTGGTCGGGGAGGGCCACTCATCGAACATATACTTTCCGGTGAAATCGGCCGTCGAAACGGTCGAATCAACCGCTGCAAGCCCCGTATTTCCATCGATAACCGTAATACTTATACCATGGAAGGGGAAACGAATACATCGTATGGCAGACCTTATCGTCAAAGCCGCCGTCAAGGAAGCGCTCGATGACAAGAACGTCGCCTCGGACTTCTACGACGCACTCGACGAAGAAGTTGACCAGCTCCTCGAAGACGCCGCCCGACGTGCGGAAGCCAACGACCGGAAGACGGTCCAGCCCCGCGACCTGTAAGGGACGCCGACTGACTACCGTTTTTTCACGCGACCGACCGACCAGCCGACGGTATCGGCGTCCAGACAGTGGTGTTATCTCCCGTTAGATGGGGCTAGCTACCAGCCATCGCTGTCCCCGAGAACAGTGTCCTGAGCGCCAGCCGAGGGCCCCACACGGCGCTCGAGCGCGACCGACGTAGGGGGTCAGTGATCCCGTTGGGCCAGGTACTCCCGCGTTCGGCCGAGGATTACGTACTCGGCCTCCCGGAGTTCGGCGAGCGACGCCGAGCCGGTGACGAACATCGCGGTTCGCAACTCGAGTTCGAGCGTCTCGAGGAGGTCGACGACAGCCTCGGTGCCCTGGCCGGCAGGGCGGAGGAACGGCTTCGCGAGGCCGCCGGCGCGGGCGCCGAGTGCGATCGCCTTCGCGACGTCGAGCCCGGAGCGGACGCCGCCGCTCGCGATCACGCAGTCGTGTTCGTCCGCGGCCTCGGTCGTGGCGACCGCGGTGGGAACCCCCCACGCCCGAAACAGCTGGCCGACTTTCTCCTGGCGGTCGGCGCCGACCGCGGCCGCTCGATAGGACTCGATGCCCGACCAGGTCGTCCCGCCCTGTCCGGCGACGTCGACCGCGTCGACGCCGGCGCTGGCGAGCCGTCGTGCCGTCTCCCGGGAGATGCCGTTGCCCGTCTCCTTGACGACGATGGGGACCGAGAGATCGGACGCGACGCGTTCGATCGCCTCGAGACACCCCTGTGCGTCGACGTCACCCTCGGGTTGGACCGCCTCCTGGAGGAAGTTCAGGTGGATCGCCATCGCGTCGGCGTCGATCATCTCGACGGCCGTCTCGACGTCGTCGACGTCGTACTCGAGTAGCTGGGCCGCACCGACGTTTCCGTAGAGGAAGGCGTCGGGGGCGACGTCGCGGACGACGGTGTAGGACTCGAGTAAGTCCTCGTCGTCGAGTTCGATGCCGGCGCGCTGGCTGCCGACGCCCATCGCGACGCCGACTTCCTGGGCGGCCTCGGCGAGCGCCCGGTTGATCTTCGTCGTGTTGGGGTGGCCACCGGTCATGCTCTCGATGACGATCGGGGCCGACAGCTCGTGCCCGAACAGCGTCGTCGTCGTGTCGATCTCGTCGCGATGGATCTCCGGGAGGGCTTCGTGAACGAACTCGACGTCCGCGAATCCCGTCCCCGAGGTCTCGACGTCCTCTTCTTCGATGATTCGGATGTGGTCGTCTTTCCTGTCGGATGTCTCGGGCATCGAATCGTCTCCACCGAAAAATAGGATGACGTCGTTGAAAAGGTGTCCATTGTCGTCGGCGACGTGTCGGGCTCGCAGGAGGTGAAACGAACACTGAACCGCCCACCCGAGTTTTGTCCCACGATAGCGTAGCCCACGCTATGCTCAGATCGCTGCTGATCGCGTTCGGCCTCCTCGAGATCGCGAACCCACGCCCCGTCGTCGAGACCTGCGAGCGCATCGGCCTCGAGAACCACGAGGACGTCGAGCGCCGCTCGTGGGCCCTGTGGGGAGCCCGGCTCGAGGGCCTGGCCGTCGTCTGGCTGCTCGCGCGTCGGGAGTCCGGCCTGCGGGTCGTCAGCGGCCTGCTCGCCCTCGCCGGTGTGATCCTCGTGGCCGTCCCGCAACCGGTCGTCGAACTGAGTCAGCGGCTCGTCTACGCGAACACCGACGACCTCGAGCTGAAGCCGTGGGTGACTCCGGCGACCCGACTCCTCGGCGTCCTGTACCTGCTCGTGGTTGGTCTCTCGGTACGAACCGACGAGCGGGACGACGACCAAAGCGAGGCGGACTGAGTGGTGGACCGTGGCGTCGCCGGTACGCCCCTTTTGGTTCCGGACGACGTACGGCCGGTATGCTCAGACTGCTGGCGGTCGGCTACGGGCTGGTGCACGTACTCGTCCCGGGACGGGTCGTCGACGTCGCCGAGCGAGTCGCGCTCGAAAACCCCGATGCGGGCCGGCTTCGGCCCTGGACGCTCCCGATAGCCCGCCTCAAGGGGCTGGCAGTCGGACTGCTACTTGGTGTGACCGGCGGTCTGCCGAAGGCGCTGGGAGCGCCGATGGGGCTGCTCGGGTTCATGCTCGTCGCGGCGCCGCGGCGGATGCTCGAGTACGGGCTCGAGCTCGCCTACGAGAACCCAGGGGAGCTCGAGGCCAAGCCGTGGGTCACGCCCGCGACGCGCGTCCTCGGCGTGGCGTCCCTGATCGCCTTTCTCGTCACGACGACCGGCGACGACGCGGCCGCTGTCGACGACTGAGACGCCCTGTGGCCCCGGTCGTGAGAGCTTTTTCCCCGTGGACGGTGTAGTCGGCGTCCATGAAACGCATTCTGGCGGCCGCGTTCGGGCTGTTCGAGGTCCTCGTCCCCGACCGGATCGTCGCCCCCGCCGAACGGCTCGCGTTCGACAATCCCGAGGCGGCACGTCGTCGCCCGTGGACGCTGCCGCTGGTCCGACTCGAGGGAGCGACGGTGCTCTGGTTGCTCGCCCGCCGGGACGCCAGCCTGTCGGATCTCTCGGTCGCGCTCGGCGTGTTCGGCTTCGCGACCGCGTTCTCGCCGCGGACGACCGTCGACGTCCTCCTCGAGGTGGCCTACGAGAACCCAGGGGAACTCGAGGTGAAGCCGTGGGTCGTGGCCGCGACGCGGCTCGTCGGCGTCCTCTACGTGGTGCTCGGGGCGGCCACCGCTCGCGCGGACACGCCGAGAGACAAGGAGCCGGGAGCGAAGTGAGTAGCCGGAAAACGGCCCGGTCCGTCGTAACCGAACCGACAGTTGAAAATCAGTACTCCCGGGCCTCGACGCCATCGTCGGTCCCGACGTACGTCGCGTCCGCCAGGTCGACGAAGAGCCCGTGTTCGACGACGCCCGGAACGCTCGAGAGCGTCGACGCCAGTTCGTCGGGGTCGTCGATCGGCCCGAACTCGCAGTCGAGCACGAGGTTCCCGTTGTCGGTGACGATCGGCCCGTCCTTGCGTTCGGCCTCGCGCAGCGAGGGCTCGCCGCCCAGGTCGCGAACCCGGTCGGCGACGACGCTGTGGGCGGCGGGGAGCACCTCGAGCGGGACCGATCGCTCGAGTCGGTCCGCGAGCTTCGAGGGGTCGGCGACGACGACGAACCGACCTGCGGCCGCGTCGACCAGTTTTTCGCGGGTGTGGGCTGCGCCCCCGCCTTTGATCAGTGCGCCGTGGGCCGGCGAGTCGGGATCGTCGACGACCTGGTCTGCGCCGTCGATCGCGAGATCGACGTTCTCGACGGCGTCGAGGCTCGTCAGCGGAATACCGACCTCGAGGGCGAGTTGCCGGGACTGATACGAGGTCGGGATTCCCTGGATCTCGAGGCCGTCGGCGACCAGTTCGCCGATCGCCTCGATCGCGTAAGCCGTCGTCGAGCCGGTGCCGAGGCCGACGACGAAGCCGTCTTCGACCTCGCGAGCGGCCCGCTCGCCCGCCCGGCGTTTCGCCCCTGCAGCGCCGCCTGCCGTCTTCATGGTAGCTCACGCGCACGGCGACGGGAAAAACGTTGATCTCTTACTCGAAGTCGGGCTCGCGGTCCTCGACGAAGGCGGTCAGCCCCTCGCGCTGGTCGTGGGTGCCAAAGAGGCTCGCGAACGCGCGTTTTTCGTAATCGAGCCCGGCTTTCTGGGAGCCCTCGAGCGTCTGGTTCATCGCCTGCTTGGCCGTCTGTATGGCAAACTTCGGCTGTGCGGCGAGTTGCTCGGCCAGGTCGGCTGCGGTCTCCTCGAGGTCGTCGTCGGGGACGACTTCCCCGACCAGGCCGGCCTCGGCCGCGCTCTCGGCGTCGAGTCGCTCGCCGAGGAAGATCATCCGGCGGGCGGTCTCGTCGCCGACGAGCAGCGGCAGCCGCTGGGTGGCGCCCCAGCCGGGGATGATCCCGAGATCGATCTCGGTGTTGCCGATCAGCGCCGACTCGGCCGCGACGCGCAGGTCACAGGCGATCGCCATCTCGCAGCCGCCGCCGAAGGCGTAGCCGTTGACGGCGGCGACCGTCGGTGCGGGGAACGACTCGAGCGCGTCGGCCACCGCGTGGCCGAGTTCGCCCCACTCCTGGGCCGCCTCGGTCGAGAGATCCTGCATGTACTTGATGTCGGCACCGGCGATGAACGCGTCGTCGCCCGCACCGGTGAGGACGAGCGCGCGAGCGTCTTCGGCTTCGGCCTCCGCGAGCGCCTCGAGCATCGCCTCGAGCGTCTCGACGTTGAGGGCGTTGAGCGCCTCGGGTCGGTCGACGGTCAGCGTCGCTACGTCGTCGTCCCACGTTAGCTGGACGGTGTCCCAGGACATACGGTGTCATTCCACGGGCATCGTACAAGTGTATAGTGTATTCGGTCGGCGGATCGACCACCGGTCGCGATCACGGGCCGCCGCCGAACCTTTTTGGCTGCGTCCGTGGACGAACCGCGCATGAAGACGGGGAGTGCTGTCTCGCTCGAGGACGTGCGCAAAACCTACCAGCTCGGCGAGCCAGTCCACGCCCTCGACGGCGTCTCACTCGAGATCGAACGCGGCTCCTACACCGCGATCATGGGCCCTAGCGGCTCGGGGAAGTCGACGCTGATGAACCTCGTGGGCTGTCTGGACACCCCCACCGAGGGGACGGTCGTCGTCGACGGCCGGGACGTCGGCAGCCTCAGCAGCCGCGAGCGAACCCAGCTTCGAGGGGCGACCGTCGGGTTCGTCTTCCAGACGTTCAACCTGATGCCGCGGCTCAACGCCCTCGAGAACGTCGCCCTCCCGCAGCTCTTCCAGGGCGCCGGACGGGGCGAGCGACGGGATCGAGCCCGCACGCTGCTCGAGCGGGTGGGCCTCGGTGACCGGGCCGACCACCTGCCGAACGAGCTCTCGGGCGGCCAGCGCCAGCGGGTGGCGCTCGCTCGCGCGCTGGTGAACGACCCCGCGATCGTGCTGGCCGACGAGCCCTCGGGGAATCTCGACACCGAGACCGAGGCGGACGTCCTCGACCTCTTCGCGGAGTTCCACGAGGGCGGCACCACGATGGTCGTCGTCACCCACGAACGCCACGTCGCCGACCGCGCCGAGCGCATCGTCCACCTTCTGGACGGTCGGATCGAACGCATCGAGTCGCTCGAGGAGGAAGCGAGCGGTCGTCCGTCCGAGCCGGGGTCGAGCGACTGATGCGGCCGCTCGAGTACCTGCGTCTCTCGTGGCGGTCGATCCGCGGCCACAAGCTCCGGTCGGCGCTGACGACGCTGGGGGTGGTGATCGGCATCGCGGCGGTGATCGCCTTCGTCACCCTCGGTGCGAGCCTGCAGGCCGGCGTCATCGGCGACATCAGCCCCGACGACCAGCGCAACGCCTACGGCTGGGCCGCCGACCCGGACGTCGAGGGTGGGCCGCTCGCGGGCGCTCAGCCGGTGTTCAGCCAGGACGACCTCGAGACGCTGAGCGAGGACGAGGAGATCGACGCCGCCTACGGCTACATGCCGCTGTCGACGCAGGCGCTCGTCTACGAGGACGAGATTTCGCCACAGAGCGACGCGCTCGTCGCCGCCGGCCCGTCGTACATCCGCGAGGAGACACTCGATGAGGGTCGGCAGTTCGAGTCCGGCGAGCGCGAGGCGGTGATCAATCCGGCCGTCGCAGGCCAGTTCGAGGAGAACGTCTCGGTGGGCGACGAGCTCACGATCGTCCTCCAGGGTGGCCAGGGGACGAACGTCACGGTCGTCGGCATCACCGAGGATTCGGAGGGGCTGAGCCCGTTCGAGGGCTTCGAGCCGTCGCCGCGGGTCTACGTCCCGACTGATCCGTACTACACCGAGGAAGCCGCTACGATGCTCCCCGGCGACGGCGGGCCGGGTGAAGACGGCCCGGGTGAAGACGGCCCGGAGACGGAGAATCCGGAGACTGAGGAGCCGGCGGCCCTCCAGGACGGGGACGAGGCCGACGACGCGCTCTTCCTCGCCATCGTTGTCGAGGCCGACTCCGCCGACGACGAAGACGTCGACGCCGCCCGCGAGCGGGCGCTCGCCTACCTCGAGAGCGACGAGTCGGACGCGAGCGAGCTGCTGGGCGACGACCTCGAGGTTACCCTCCAGACCAGCGCCGAGTTGCTCCAGCAGTTACAGGACGTCCTCGACCTGTTACAGAACTTCATCGTCGGCATCGCGGCCATCTCGCTCGTGGTGGGCTCGATCGGCATCGCGAACATCATGCTCGTCTCGGTCACCGAACGAACCCGCGAGATCGGCATCATGAAAGCCGTCGGCGCACAGAACCGGGACGTCCTCGGGCTGTTCCTCGCCGAGTCGGTGATCCTCGGCGCGGTCGGAGCGATCCTCGGTACCGCGCTCGGACTGGTCGCCGGCTACCTCGGCGCGTGGTACATCGACCTCCCGCTCGTCTATCCGCTCGAGTACGTCGCCCTCGCAATCGTCATCGGGGTCCTCGTGGGTGTCGCCTCCGGGCTGTATCCGGCCTGGCGGGCGGCCCGCACGGACCCGATCGACGCGCTGAGATACGAGTGAGCGTCAGCCGTCTCGGTCACGATCGAGGGCGTCGGTCTCGCGTTCCAGTTCGCGATCGATCTCGTCACGGTCCTCGCGCCACCGCGTCGGGTCGTCGGACTCGAACCCGTCGTCGGATCCGTCCTCGAGCGACCACTCCCCGCGTGCTCGAGCGTCCGACCCCGGTCGGTCGCCGTATCGATCCGTCCGACGACCTCGAGGGCGCGGACGCGTCGGCCGGTGGGGCGCTCGACGTCGGGTGTCCATCCCGATCGTCCGGCGGGTTCTGGTTCGCCGGTCGGGGTACTCTCGAGCGAGGTAGGCGCCGAGGTACCCACCCAGCGCCGCCAGTCCGACGGTGTAGAGTATCACGATCGAGGAGGCGAGTGCGAACGCCAGGAAGACGAACGCGAACCCTTCGACAGGGACGGCGGCGACCCCGACTCCGAAGCCGAGCGCGGCGAGGACGAGCAGTGCGATGGCCGCGAACGGGACGAACGTGATCGCGCCGACGAGCACCCCGACGAGCGTTCCCTCGCGCGCGTCCGGCCCCTCGAGGAAGCCAGCGACGGCGCCGCCGATGACGGTCGAGAAGGGGATAAACGAGAGGACGACGCCGACGACGGCCCCGATGAGTGCGTTGATGACGGTTCGGCCGCTGACCATACCGGCGGGACCACGAGCAGCGCCAAAAGGGTTGGTGGGACGGTTCCTGTCGACGGCGGAGGCGAGGTACTGTTTCGGTTCCGGTACCATCGTCGTGCCCGGGTTACACCGGGCTGTCGTCTATAGTAGCCACTGTGAGTCAGTGCACATCTGATCGCCAGACGGTTCGGCGATCAGTGTGTAACTCGTTGCAGTTGTTACTATAGGAGAACGGCTCAGTCGTCGGCGGCGCTCGAGCCGGACTCCTCGAAGGCGGTCACCTCGCCCTCGACGGGGTCGCGTTCGGGGGGCTCGTCGGCCGTCGATTCGACGATGTCGGAGAAGCTCGACTCGGTATTGACCTCGTCGGCGAGCAGCTCGACGGCCTCGACGAAGACGGCGACGATCAGCGGGCCGACGACGATCCCGATCGCCCCGAGCGTGAACAGCCCGCCGGTGAAGCCGACGAAGTAGAGGCTGCCGGGGAGGCCAGCCGAGCGACGCGCGAGTCGTGGCCGGACGGCGACGTCGGGGAGCCAGGCGACGAGCGAGATCCCGAGGACGCCGACGAGCACCGCCGCGAGCAGTTCGCCCGCGGCGACGTGATAGAGCGCGATCGGGACGACGAGGAGGCTCGGACCGATGATCGGGACGAACTGCAAGATCGCGGCGATGAGCGCGAGCGTAAACGGCATTTCGTAGCCGAGCGCCCAGAAGAGTCCGTAGCCGATGAACAGGGTGGCGACGGAGGTCGCGAGCTGGAGGACGTAGATGGCATACAGCGTCTCGCGTGCGCGTTTGGCCAGCGCGTAGACGACGTCACGGTAGGCTCGCGGAACGGGAGCGATAGCAGCCCGACCAGCTTCGTCGCCTTTCAACAGGAGCGCGAACAGCAAGATCACGAAGAGTGCGAACTTGATCGCGATCACCGGCAGCTGCGTCGCGAAGGCGAACCCGATGTCCCTGAGAACCGTGACCGCGAGCTGTTGGACCTCCACGACCTCTATGACGTAGGTCATCCCGAACGCCGCCACCGGGATCTCCCGTGGAAGCCCTTCGACGATCGCGATCACCTGATCGATCCGGACGTACAGCGTCACGAAGATCGGCGAGAAGACGACGACCGCGCTGACGAAGCCGACCAGGGTCGCCGAGGCCGCGGCCGTCCACTCGGTGAGCCCCCGCCTGACCAGCCAGGCCTGGACCGGCATGAGGACGTAGGCGACCGTCAGTGCGAGGAGAATCGTCCCGAGGACTTCGAGGAGGATCGCTCCGGTGACGATCCCGAGAACGGCCACGATGCCCGCCAGTACGTACCGGCGATTTCGATCCGTCGTCGCGCTCGGCGTCGGTGTCACAGGGGTGACTCTCACCCGAACGATAAAATTCTTCGGCTCGAGACGGTCGGTGGTCGCACTTAAGCCACCGGAGCGAGTTGACCGAGTAATGAGGCGACGGACGTTCGTCCGTACCGGGGCGGTCGCTGCAGGGGTCGGCGTCGCAGGGTGTGTTTCGCCGGCGACCGACGACGACCCCGGGGACGACGACCACGAGGACGACGAGGTGAACGGAGCGGACGACTCGGAGGAGGACGCGGGCGACGACGGAACGCTTCGCATCGCGACCTACTCCTCGATGGTGACGGGCGAGAACCCCGCCGGCGAGTGGCTCACCGAGGCCTTCGAAGCGGAGTTTCCGGACGCCGAACTCGAGTGGACGGTTCCCGAATCCGGCATCGACCACTACGTCCAGCGGACCCGACTGGGCGCGGAGGTCGACGCCGACGTCTACCTCGGGCTGTCCGTCGACGGACTCGTCCTGGCCGACGCAGCAGCCGGTGTGTCGCTGTTCGAGACGCTGGATCGCTCGCGACTCGAGCGCGAGTCCAGAATTCAACAGGAGCTCTCGTTCGACGACCCCGACGGACGGATCGTCCCGTTCGGCGTCGGCTACGTCGCACCCGTCTACGACGGTCGAACCCACTCGGCTCCCGAAACGCTCGACGAGCTGCTCGAGGAGCGGTACGAAAACGCGCTCCTCGCCCAGGATCCCCGGTACTCGACGCCAGGGCGGGCGTTCCTGCTGTGGACGATCGCGACCTACGGCGAGGAGTACCTCGAGTACTGGGAGGGGCTCCTCGACAACGGCCTCGAGGTTCGCCGGTCCTGGACCGACACTTATCGCGACGGCTACCTCGAGGGAGAGCGTTCGACCGTCGTCTCCTACACGACGGACCAGGTCGCGGCGACGGTCGCCGACCGGGACCTCGAGCGCCACCAGGTCGCCACTCCCGGCGGCGAGGCGGTCCGTAGCGTCGAGGGGATGGCCGTCTTCGAGGGATCCGAGGAACGCGAACTCGCCTACGAGTTCCTCGATTTCGTCCTCTCCCGACAGGCACAGGGCGAGCTCGCGACCCGGAACGTCCAGTTTCCGGCGGTCGAAGGGGAGTACGTCGGTGTCGAGGAGGCGTTCGTCGACTACGCGATCGAACCGGACGAGGCGGTAACGACGACCTACGACGACCTCGAGGGCGAGCTCGAGGGGTGGATCGAGGCGTGGGCGTCGGAAATCGCCGATTGAACCGCTCCGTTCGGGGATGTCGAGTGCAAGTTTAAGAACGGGAACGTGGTACGTCGCGGCGCATGGCGTTCAAACGGTTACTCTCAGGCGACCCGGCGAAGACGTCGAAACTGTACCTCGGGATCGGCGTCCTCTCGCTGCTCAAGGCGATCGCGGTTCGCGACGACCGGACCCGGTTCCGACGGGAACTGCTCGACGCCGGGCTGTTCCTCGGGATCGGCGTCGCACTCCGACGGTATAGCCAGCTCAAAGCCGAAAAGCGCGCGGAGATCGAAACGAGCGTTCCGGACTGGGTCGTCGGCGTCGCGGAGTCCGACGCCGCGAAACAGGGGATTCGGTCCGTCGCGAAACGGCAGCTCGGACGCGAGCCCGAACCCGAGCCGTCGATCCGGGACCGCGCACGCGGGCTCGTCTCGAGTTCGTAGGCCGCCACTCGACTCCCGGTCGGCCCTACTCAGACTCGGGTCGTGGCTCGAGTTCGGCCGTGAAGTGTCTGATCTCGGGCATCGACGGCTCGCTCGCCAGCTCGAGGCCAGCGATCGTCTCCGCCGACTCGAGGACGCGCTCGGCGGTCTCGGCGACGTGTTCGAAGTGCTCGCGGTGATACGTTCGACGCGGGACGGCCAGTCGAACCAGTTCCGGCCGCTCCGTTCCGGGGAACGCGAAGCTCCCGAGTTCGACCCCCCTGACGCCGCCTTCTCGGTAGAGTTCACAGACCAGCGCCTGGCCGGGGAACGAAGACGGCGGGAGGTGTGAGAGCGCCTCGCCGGCGTCGAGGTAGACCGCGTGACCGCCGACCGGTCGGTAGATCGGGACGCCGGCGTCCTCGAGCAGAGACGCGAGCGTCTGGACCGACTCGAGGCGATCCTCGACGTACGACTCCGTGACGGCTTCTCGGAGCCCGACGGCCATCGCGGCGAGGTCGCGGCCGGCCATCCCGCCGTAGGTCGGAAAGCCTTCGTAGAGGATCGCTCGCTGCTTGCACCGGTCGTAGAGGTCGGGATCGTCGGTCGCGACGAAGCCGCCGGCGTTGACCAGCCCGTCTTTCTTCCCGCTCATGACGACGGCGTCGGCATAGGAGAGCTGTTCGCGGGCGATCTCGTCGACTGTGGCATCGGCGAACTCGGGTTCGCGCCGGCGGACGAACGCGGCGTTCTCGGCGAACCGACAGGCGTCGATCACGAACGTCGCGTCGATCTCGTCGGCGAACGCACGGACGCGACGGGTGTTCTCGACGCTGACCGGCTGGCCGGCCGTCGAGTTGTTCGTGATCGTCTGGACCACCACCGGCACCCGGTCGGCGCCGACCTCGTCGACGACCTCGCGGGCGTGCTCGAGCGAGAGGTCGCCCTTGAACGGCGCCTCGAGCGTCGGGTCGAACGCGCCCGGCGTCGGGCAGTCGACCGGCTCTGCGCCCTGGTTTGCGACGTGGGCTCGCGTCGTGTCGAAGTGAGTGTTGTTCGGGACGACGTCGTCCGCCGAGAGCAGGGTACCGTAGAGGACGTTCTCGGCGCCCCGGCCCTGGTGGGTGGGGACGACGTACTCGAAGCCCATCAGGTCCTGAACCGTCGACACGAGACGGTCGAAACTGCGAGACCCCGCGTAAGCCTCGTCGCCGCGGACGAGCGCAGCCCACTGGGCATCGCTCATCGCCCCCGTGCCGCTGTCCGTGAGCAAGTCGACGAAGACGTCCTCGGAGGCGAGGTTGAACACGTTGTAGCCCGCCCGCTCGAGTGCGCGTTCGCGACGGTCACGGGACGGAAGCGAGATCGGTTCGACCACTTTCGACTTGTAGGCGACCATACCACCGTCTCGTGGGCCGGTCAGTTCAAATCGAGTGACGGAAGCTGGTCGTCAGGGGAGGGGGCGGTCGAGCAGCTCACGCGAGTGGGAGACGCTGTCCACGTCCGGACACGGACGGACGGATTCGGCGTCCACGGGCGAAGCGTCCGGATAGAACGCGGAGAATTTCGCCGCATCGGGCGCGGTCCGGAGGGCAACCACCGAACAACGGTTGTGAACAACCTTCCTGTTTACGGCGGCAGAATTATGAATGGGTAACGAGGGTATATCTAGCATGGGAGGATACGACCAAACCCTTCGACCGTTCCTGTGGCGAGCCGAACGACTGCACCCGGAGCAGGAAGTCGTCTCACGGACACACGAGGGGATCGTACGGAACACCTACGCGGAGTTCGGTGATCGAACGCGACAGCTCGCGAACGCCCTCGAGGCGGCCGGCGTGGGTGACGGTGACCGCGTCGCCACCTTCTGCTGGAACCACCACCGCCACGCCGAGGTCTACTTCGCGGGGCCGAACATCGGCGGACAGTTGCACACGATCAATCCACTGCTCCCCGCCGAACACGTCCAGTACATCGTCGAGAACGCCCAGGACAGGGTCCTGTTCGTCGACCAGTCGCTGCTCGAGCCGCTCGAGGCAGCCTACGACGAGGCGGCGTTCGCGAGCGTCGAGCAGTTCGTCGTGATGAGTGACTCGCTCCCGGAGACGGGCCTCGAGCCCGTCGTCGACTACGAGTCGTTCATCGACGCTCACGACAGCGAGTACGACTGGCCGGAACTCGACGAGGAACAGCCCGCCGGGATGTGTTACACCTCGGGGACGACGGGCAAACCCAAGGGCGTCGAGTACACCCAGAAGATGCTCTGGTCGCACACGATCGCGAGCCTGACGCCCCAGTCGCTCGGCATCGAGGAGGACGAGGTCGTGATGCCCGTCGTCCCGATGTTCCACGTCAACGCCTGGGGACTGCCGTTCGCGACGACCGCCGCGGGCGCCAAACACGTCTACCCCGGCCCCTCGCCCGATCCAGCGGACCTCGTCGAACTCATCGAGGACGAGGGCGTCACGCTCACCGCGGGCGTCCCCACCGTCTGGCTCGGCGTCCTCGAGTACGTCGAGAACCACGGGGCCGACCTCTCCTCGCTCGACCGGATCGTCATCGGCGGCAGCGCCGCCCCCCAGAGCCTCATCAAGCAGTACGACGACCTCGGCGTCGAGGTCGTCCACGCCTGGGGCATGACCGAGATGTCGCCGCTCGGCACCGTCGCCCACCTCAAATCCGACCTCGAGGATCTCTCGCCCGAGGACCAGTACGCGAAACAGGCCAAACAGGGGCTGATCGTGCCCGGCCTCGAGTTCCGGGTCGTCGACGACGACGGCGGAGAGGTCCCCTGGAACGGTGAGGACTTCGGCGAACTGTGGGTCCGTGGCCCCTGGGTCACCGACTCGTATTTCAAGCGGCCCGAGGCCAACGAGGCCGACTTCGAGGGCTCGTGGCTCAAAACGGGCGACGTGGTCACCGTCGACGAGGACGGCTACATACAGATCGTCGACCGCGCGAAAGACGTCATCAAAAGCGGCGGCGAGTGGATCTCCTCGGTCGAACTCGAGAACAAGCTGATGGCCCACGAGGCCATCAGCGAGGCCACCGTCGTCGGCGTCCCCCACGAGAAGTGGCAGGAACGACCCGTCGCGTTCGTCGTTCCGACGGGCGACGCCGAGATGGACGAAGACGAGTTCCACGAGGAGATCGAGTCGTTCGTCGCCGAAGACTACCCCAACTGGTGGACCCCGGATGCCGTCGTCCACATCGATGAGGTCCCCAAGACCGCCACCGGCAAGTTCAACAAAAAGGTCCTCCGCGAGGAGTACGCCGACGAAGACCTCCTCGGCGACGACTGATACGGATTCCTGTACCGATGTACCGGCGCAACCGCCGCCCGGGTCGCGGTTGCGCCGGAAATGACGTACAGTAAACCGTATGAGTGCCGACTCCCGACCGGCAGAGCGCAACCCTGATCCGGTCACTTTTCGGCCGACCGATCGTCACAGAGAGTCGATCACCGACCGACACAGAGCCACCGGCACCTGATCACCGACAGTCGCGAACGCCGCCGAAGACGAATCGGGTTCGGCCGAACGCGTCGTCCGAGATCCGTCTCGGCGTCGGGGACGGGCCCACGAGTTCCGAATCGTCCGCCGACCGCAGCGACAGCGTCCTCGAGCCTTCGCCGCCCGTCGTTCGGCACTCGAACCCACTCGACTGGGTCTCGTCGACGGCCGGCTGCGGTGTGGCCGGTGGTGCCCCTCGAGTCGAGAGATCGGTCCCCCGTGTTCGAGTTACGGCCTCGGCAGCTGCCTCGACCGTTCCGTCCTGACGGACCGTCCGCTCGGGGTCGCCGACGAACGTCCAGTCGACGTCGATGGCTTCGTGGCCACCGTCGTCGGTGCCATCACCGGTGGTTCGGTCGCGAAAACTCCCGTCGTTGGTGGTCCCGTCGTCGTCCGTCCCACCGCGAGTCACCGAGACCGGGTCGGTCGAGACGGCCTCGAGGTTCTCGAACAGTTCGGCCGCAGTGGTGTCGTCGGCGTCGATCGCCTCGTCCGTGGTTGGATCGTGTCTGCCGCCGGTTTCGAGTAAGGCCGTCACCGAGTCGGCGTCGTACCGGTCGAGGATTCCGTCCGGGTCGGGGTCGACGTCCGGGAACACCTCGGTCGGGGTCGAGTCGGAACGCATGGCCTCGATCCCACCGTCACCAGTCTTCGTTACGGGCCGATTACCGGCGGCGCGATCGCTGGTACCGGCGTAGTGGTGACGATAACGGTACTCGGGGACCGAGCGTGAAACAGCGCGAGCCCTAGAAGATGTCCTGGGTCAGCTCGAGTGCTTCCTCGCGGTCGTCCCAGTCGACGAAGAGCGCGACGCTCGTCGCACTGGTGATGACGTCCTGGAGGTGGATCCGCGCTTCAGCGAGCGGGTTGATGATCTCGCTGATGATCCCCGGCTGGCTGGGGATCTCGCCGCCGGTGACGCGGACGACGGCGACGGGGGAGTCGACGGTGACACTCGAGAGTTCATCGCGGGCGATGACCTCGCGGTGGAGGATGTTTTCGGCACGTTCGGCCTCGTCCTCGTCGATGTAGAAGGTGACGGTGTCCATCCCGCTGGCGACCGCGTCGATGTTGATGTCGCTTTCGGCGAGCGACTGCGAGAGGTGATGGAAGACACCGGTCTGATTGCGGATCGCCCGGCCGGCGACGGTCAGGCAGGCCAGCGGCCGCTCGCGCAAGCCGACGAGGTTCTTGAACTCACCCTCGATGCTGGTGCCGCCCGAGAGGAGGTCACCGTGTTGGTAGTGGACGACGCGGACGTCGAGACCGCCGTCTTTGTACGACAGTGCCGACGGCGCGACGACCTCGGCGCCACGGAACGAGAGGTTTCGGAGTTCGTCGACCGAGATCTCGCCGACGTTTCGGGCGCCCTCGACGACGCGTGGGTCTCCGGTCATGACCCCTTCGACGTCGGTGACGATGACGACCTCGTCGGCGTCCATGTACTTGCCCATCATCACGGCGGTGGTGTCGCTGCCCCCGCGCCCGAGCGTCGTGATCGAGCCCTCGGGGCCCTCCGCGAGGAATCCGGTGATGACCGGGACCGTCCCCTCGAGTTCCGCGGCGAGTTCGAGCGCGCGCTTCTGGGTCTCCTCGGCGTCGACTTCGCCGTACTCGTCGGTGACGATCGGCCAGCCGTCGGCGCCTGGCTCGAGGAACGTGGCGTCGATCCCGCGCGAGGAGAGCGCCGCCTTGAGCATCCGAACGGAGGTGCGCTCGCCCATGCTGACGATCTGGGCGCGGTCGGCTTCGTCGGTGTCAAACGTAATTTCGTCGAGCAGGTCGTCCGTGGTCGACCCCATCGCGCTCGCGACGACGGCGATCTCGTGACCGTCCTCGACGGCCGCGGCGACCGAGTCGGCGGCGCGGTTGATCCGGTCACCGCTACCGAGACTGGTGCCGCCGAACTTGGCGACTACGCGCATGCTGACACCTTTGCGTCCGATCGGTTGATTACTCGCATACCGGTGGCGTGGCTCATACTCCGTGCGTTACGAGAGCGCGTAAATAACTGTGTCTCATTGGGTTCCGGTTTCGGCGAGGGAGTCCTCGACATGTCATTTATCGAGGTATCGTGGCCGCTCGAGCGGGAGGGTCGGGCACGGCTGCGGCCGAGATTTATAACCACGGGTGGCGTTACCACGTCGTAATGAACGTCCGTGACGCCCTCGAGGCCGACGCCGATGCACTGGCGGCGATTGCGGATTCGCCGACCGACGTGATGCGAAACCTCGTCCACGACCGGACGGTCCGGGTCGCCGAGGACGGCACGCACGACCCGCACGCCGACGTCTCGACCAGTCAGTACGGCGGCTCGAGCCCGGAGGACCTCCTCGGGTTCATCAGCTTCGACGCCCGCGAGGACACCGT
>LKMK01000179.1 GCA_001563805.1 Natrialbaceae archaeon B1-Br10_E2g2 | reverse complement strand
TCGTAGCTGACTTCGCTGCAGTCGGGGCCGTCACGAGCGACGACGAGGACCTCTTCCATCTCGTCGTCGTCCGTCTCGACCGTGATACGATCCGTTATGACGTCGCTGGCGGTGTCGTACTCGAGTTCGACGGTTTCGGGGTCTCCGTCGGTGACTTGCGCCGAGTCGACCTGACTGCCGTCGGTCCCCTTCAGGACGACTTCTCGAGTCGCATCGCCGGCGATACTCTCGAGGTCGGCTTCGATCGTCGCCGTGTCGCCCGGTTCGACCGGGTCGTCGAGGACCGTAACGTTTTCAACCTCGAGCAACGGCTCGACGTCGACCTCGGCGGACTCCTCGTCGCCGGCGGTACGGACCGTGACGGTCGTCTCGTCGATCGGATCCGGAACGGCGACGTCCTCCCAGACGAGCGTGATCGTCTCCTCCTCGTCCTCGAGTTCCACTTCTTCGACGGCGACCGCGTCGCCGTCGAACCCCTCGAGCCAGACGAGTTCCTCGCCCGCGTCGCCCGCGTTCTCGAGGTCGACGGTGACCTCGAGCGAGCTTCCCGGCTTGACCGGATCGTCGAGGGCGACGTCCTCGATCGAGAACTCGGGGATCTCCCGCTCCTCGACGACGAGGAACGAGCCCCGGTCGTCGAGCCCGTCGTCCGCCGTGACGTCGTACTCGTAGATCTCCCCCGCCTCGAGCCCGGGATCAGCCACGGTCAGTTCGACGCGTTCGGTGTCGCTGCCGTCGACGGAGATGTCCTTGCTGACGTTGATGAGCCCGTCGTCCCCGTCTTGCTCGAACAGTTCGAGAGTTACCGGGCCCTCGAGATCCTCGAATCCCGTGTTGTTGATCTCGGCTTCGACGACCACGTCCTCATCCTCGGTGACGACCTGCTCGCCACCGGCGATCCCCCGGTCCTCGGTGACGACCAGCCCGGCGTCGTACCCCTCGGTGATTTCGAACTCGCCGCTCTTGCCCTCTTCGTCGCTTTCGGTCGTCACGGAGAACTCGTACTCGTCGTTTGGCCACTCGGACTCGCTGATGTTCCAGGTGATGGTCGCGTCTCGGCCGTATTCGAGCGTGAGGTCCCTGTCCGAGGATACTATCTCGCCCCCCGTCTCGTGGTGTATCTGAATCGTCGCTTCTTCGGTTCCGTTCTCGACCCCTAGATTTTGCAGCCGCGCACCGATGGCCACTTCGTCCCCGTCGGGTTCCACGATATCGACGACATCGAAATGTGTCCCCTCCTTCCCGTAGTAAAACGATCCGTACGTGTCAAGACTGTCTTCGTCGTTTTCAACGTAGATATCGTACTCGTACTCCTGACCCGGGCTCAACCCCTCGTAGTGGTCCGGTGGGATCTGAAACTCCTGTACTTCGGACTTCCCTGGACCGAGTTCGAGACGCTCCGTATCCTCGATTCCTTCACCGAGAATTTCAAACGTCACGTCCCGGTCTATCGACTCGTCGCCTGTGTTATTGAATTCGGCCGTCCAGTTGAGAGGATGAGGTGCAGGGCTCTCGGAAGGGAACGTGACACGAACGTCGTTCGGATCCGGATAGTCCGGACTTCCCAGGTCCTCCGAAATACGGAACGTCGCCGGATCGGGCGTATCTCCGAGGCCCATAGCTTCCATCGTCACGACGTCGCCGTCACGGTCGACCTCGACGTCCCGGTCCGTGAGCTCGGCTTCGTTCTCGAGGTGACGCTCCCAGCCCGCGGCGTACTCGCTTTCGATCCGCAGTGCGAGGTCCTGTGGATCGCTCGGGTCCGTGTCCATCTCACAGTCCCGACTCGCACCGGAGAGCTCCTCGACGGCGGCGCGGGAGGCCGTGAGGTTCTTCTGAGCCACCGCGTCGCCGCCGTCGTGGCTCCAGTCGATTTTCATCACCGACAGCTGGAGTCGGTCGTCGTCGAAGCCGACTCCCGGGGGCGATCTAACGAACGTGTCACTCGAGGTCCGCTCGAAGACACCACCACCCTGGTAGGCAACGGTGCGGTCGCCGGCCTCGTACTCGATCGTTCCGAGCTCGTCGACGCTGGCGCTGCAGGGTTCGTGGTCTTCGTCGTCCCACGGTATTTGTCCTTGCTCGCTCGCGTTGTACCAGACGAGCTCGATCGAGCCGTCCGGGGAGAAGCTGGCGCCGCTGCCGGCCTCGAGCCCGAGCACCTGCTCCTCGCCGGTCTCGGCGACCGTCCGGATGCTCCGGTCGTTCATGTCCATCGCCGACCGGATCGTCTCCAGTTCGGTGTCGGTCTCGGTGGCGTCAATCAGCGCGCTTCCGGCGATAAAGAGCAACGCTGCGCCGGCGAACACCATCCCGAAAAGCAGGATGATGCCGACCAGCGGCGTCACTCCCCGCTCCTCCCGGTCGGATCGCGGCCCGCCGGCTGTCCACGACATTTGTTACGGGGCTATTCTCAAGGATATCATATAACCGTTCTGGCCGAATCGAGGCGTGAAACGAGCAGTACAAGTAAATATCAGTTCCGTTCGTGTGCCGCCAACACCGTCGGACGGAACTGGTTGGGACTCCGAACGATGTCGGCCGGCCGGCCGGACGAGTGCCGGCGTTTGCCATGGAGCTATCGGCCCCCACCACGGGGTCATTGGCGCCGGCTTCTACCACGGGGCCATCGGTGCGGGTGAACGATACTCCGCGGATCCGGTCGGCGCGGGAAGATAAACACTTGTATACCGGACGTGCCCTAGCCTCGGGTAGATGACCCGTACCGCGGAGAAAGTGGATACCCTCGTCCGCGAGGACGCCGCGATGGTCGACGCCCTGAATCGGGTGCGGGAGGCCGCCGACGAGAACGGCGGAGAGGTAACGTGGGGAGACGTCAACGACGAGCTCACGAGCGGCCAGTGGGGCCGGATCATCGAGAAGGGGATCCTCGTCGACCGCGACGACGGCTTCGAGATCGCCGACCGGGAGGCGTACGACCGGGCGCTGGACGGCGACGCCGAGCCGGGTGCGGACGCCGACGCGGAGCTCGCGGAGGCCTCGAGCTGGTCCCAGTGGGACAAGATGGCCGGCGCCGGCGCGGTCATGCTGATGGTCGCCTACTGGTTCGAGTCGGTCCGGGACGTCGTCGGCGGGACCGTCGATATGGCGCTCGCGCCGCTCGACGCCACCCTGCCCTTCTACGCCGTGATCCTCTCGGTGGCGATGCTCACCGGCCTCTACTCGACGCTGTTGCAGGCGAACCTGATGAACGTCGAGCGGATGGGGGTCTACCAGGAGCGGATGAAAGCCGTCCAGGACAAACGCAAGGAGGCCCAGGAACGAAAGAAGGCGGCCGAGGAGCGGGACGCGAGCGAAGAGGAGATCGAACGAATCGAAGAGGAGCTCCAGGAGATCCAAGAAGAGCAGATGGAGGCGATGGCCGAGAACCTCGGGATGTTCAAAGAGCAGTTCCGGCCGATGGTCTGGATCATGCTGTTGACCATCCCGCTTTTCCTCTGGATGTGGTGGAAGATCCACGACGTCGGGCTCACCGAAGCCGACGCCTCCGTGGTGATGCCGATCGTCGGTCCGATCGACTGGAACGAGGGCGTGATCGGGCCACTGCGAAGCTGGATCGTCTGGTACTTCGTCTGTTCGATGGGCTTTACCCAGCTGTTGCGCAAGGCGCTGAACATCGACATGAGCCCGACGGGCTGATCGGAGTCCCCTGTTCTCTCGAGCGACGGTCCGTGCGTCCGGCGAAACGCCGTACCGACGAGCCGTAGCCCCGACGAAACGCCGTACCGACGAGCCGTAGCCCCGACGACGGACCGTCACCGCTAACCGTCCACACCCCCCAGCCGGAGGCATGCGGACGCCCGCGGAGAACGCCCGGCTGGCCCTGTTGCTCGAGGTCGCCGGTACGCCAAAGCCCGGCAACGTCGACCGCCACCGCGATCTGCCGGAGCTTCGGTTCGAGCACTTCCTGGCGGGTGCCGTCGGCGCGAGCGAGGGGCTGGCGCTGGCGGGCTCGGGGAGCCCGGTCGGGGTGGCCTTCGAGCGTGCGGTCGCCGGGATGGCCGACCAGGGCGGTGGCAACACCCAGTTCGGTGCGCTCGCGTTGCTCGTCCCGCTCGTACGGGCCGCAGCCGACGGCGACCGCGGGCTCTCGCCCGCAGACGCCTCCCGGATCGCCGAGTCGACGACGGTCGCCGACGCCGTGGCGTTCTACCGGGCGTTCGAGCACGTCGACGTCTTCGTCGACGAGCCGCCCGCGGACGCTTCGGTTCCAGACGTCCGGCGCGGGGCCGCGGCGGCCGCGGAGCTCACGGCGACCGGAACGACGTTGAAGGACGTGATGGCCACGGGTGCCCCTCGCGACGACGTCGCCCGGGAGTGGTGTCGTGGCTTCGAACGGTCGTTCGCCGCCGCCGACCGGCTCGCGGGTGCCGACGGCCCCCTCGCCGATCGGGCCGCCGAGGTCTTCATCTCCCTGCTGGCAGATCGCCCGGACACGCTCGTAGCGAGCCGTCGGGGTGTGGGGGTCGCCGAGGAGGTGAGCGAGCGTGCGCGCGAGCTCCAGCGAACCGACGCCCTCGCCGAGGAGCCGGACCGACTCGAGGCGTTCGCCGACGAGCTCGTCAGCCGCAGGATCAACCCCGGGACGACCGCCGACCTCGTCGCTGCCGGGCTGTTCGTCGCCCTGGAGAACGGGGTGATCGAGCCGTGACCGACGACTCCGGGGCGAGGGACGATCGGGCCGCGACTGACGGCGGATGGCCGGTGGAGCTGTCGGGGGTCACCGAGTCGGTCGTGACTACCCGCGGAGCCGACGGCCGGTGGAACCTCGCGGCGCTCGGCCTCTTCGCCGGCGATCCCGTCACGGCACGCACCTGGGGGGACACCCGGACCCGGCGGAACTTCCACCGGGAGGGAGAGGGGTACGTCCAGTTCACGCGCGATCCGGTCACGTTCGTCGACGCGGCACTCTCGATCGTCGAGATCGAGGAGCCGATCGTCGAGGGGGTTGACGCCTGGGTGCGCGTCGAGGCCCGCAGCGCCGAGACGGGCGTCGACGGCGGAACCCGCTGGGAACGCTGGGAGCTTCGCCCGGTGGACGCCGGCGTCCGTCACCGACGGGTCGGGACGGTCGACCGGGGGGTCGCCGCCGTCGTGGAGGCGACCGTGGCTGCCTCGCGGCTGAACGTGCCGGCGTACGACGACGACCCCCTCGAGACGATCCTCGAACACTGCGTCTCGGTGGTCGACAGCGCCGGGGACGACCGTGCGCGGGAGGCGATGGCCCGGGTTCGGGAACGCTCGACGTGGGAGCCGGCGGACGAGAACGAATGGCTTTAGAGTGCGCTCACGGAAGGTGAGGGCATGGCAATCAAGCCCGCCTACGTCAAGAAGACGGGGAACCTGCTGTTAGAGCGGTACCCGGACGCGTTCACGACCGACTTCGAGCAGAACAAAGAGAGCGTCGCCAAGCTGACGAACGTCGAGTCGAAGGGGGTCCGAAACCGGATCGCCGGCTACGTCACCCGGAAGAAAGCCGCCCAGGTCCCCGCCTGAGCCGAGTTCTCGTCGACGTCGGACCCCGAGCAGTGACCACGCCGTCCGTCGTCGACGCTACACCCGCCCGCGGACGGAGCCGGCGGCCGGCACCGATCGTGCGAAGTGTATCCAAACCGTTTTGAGCACCGGCGTCCGAGCCTCGGCAATGTCTGTACGTGTTGGCATCCTGGGTGCCACCGGCGCGGTCGGGCAACGGCTGATCGAACTGCTCGAGCCCCACCCCGAGTTCGAGATCGCCACGCTCACCGCGAGCGAGTCGAGCGCCGGCGAACGGTACCGCGACGCCGCGAAGTGGCGCATCGAGGCTTCCATCCCGGAGGACGTCGCCGAGATGACCGTCGTGGCGACCGAGCCGGAGGCGGTCGGAGACGACGTCGACTTGCTTTTCTCGTCGCTTCCCTCGGACGTCGGTGCGGCGGTCGAACCCGCCTTCTGTGAGGCCGGCTACGTCGTCTCCTCGAACTCCTCGAACGCGCGGATGGCCGCGGACGTCCCCCTCGTGATCCCCGAGGTCAACGCCGACCACGTCGACTTACTCGAGGTCCAACGCGACGAGCGAGGCTGGGACGGTGCACTCGTGAAGAACCCGAACTGCTCGACCATCACGTTCGTTCCCACCCTCGCTGCACTCGCCGAGTACGGCCTCGAGCGAGTCCACGTCGCGACCCTCCAGGCGGTCTCGGGGGCCGGCTACGACGGCGTCAGCTCGATGGAGATCATCGACAACGTCGTCCCCCACATCGGAAGCGAGGAGGAGAAACTCGAAACCGAGTCCAGGAAGCTCCTCGGCAGCTTCGACGGCGCCGAGCTGTCCCACCACGACCTCGAGGTCGGCGCCTCCTGTAACCGGATCCCCACGATCGACGGCCACCTCGAGAACGTCTGGATCGAGACCACGGAGGGGCTCTCCGTGGAGGAAGCCAGAGACGCTATGCGGACGTACCCCTCCGCCGATCTGCCCTCCTCGCCCGAACAACTGATCCGGGTGTTCGACGACCCCGACCGACCACAGCCCCGTCTCGACCGGACCCTCGGCGACGGGATGGCGATCTCCGTCGGCGGCGTCCGCGAATCGACGTTCGGCCTGCAGTACAACTGTCTGGCACACAACACGATCCGCGGTGCGGCGGGCGCGAGCGTGCTCAACGGCGAGTTGTTGCTCCGGAACGGCTACCTCTGATCGCGGCCGCCGGGACGGTCGCCTCACTTCTCGCAGGGAACTGCCGCCTCCCGAGTTTGAACCGAAACCAGACGTGCTCGCTTCGTTGCGCGCGACTGGTGGAGCTGCAAATCCGGCCGAATCGCGTTCACACTCCTCGCGGTGTTGCTCGCGGCAGAAATGCCGCCTCCCGG
>LKMK01000178.1 GCA_001563805.1 Natrialbaceae archaeon B1-Br10_E2g2 | reverse complement strand
GAACACTTCATCTCCGTCGAGGACTTCGAGAAGGACCTCCTGATCGGTTTCTGCCGGCTTCGCTTCCCGAACGACCCAGTGAGGGCCGAACTCGAGAACGCCGCGCTCGTGCGCGAACTCCACGTTTACGGCTCGGAAGTCACGATGGGCGAAGACGGGGCGTCCGACCAGCACCAACACCGGGGCTACGGGCGCCGACTCATGGAACGCGCCGAGGAACTCGCCGCCGACGCCGGCTACGACAAACTCAGCGTCATCTCGGGCATCGGCGCCCGAGAGTACTACCGCCAGAAGCTGGGCTACCACCAGGACGGGCCGTACGTGAGCAAGCGACTCTGAAATCCGTCACGGGATCGAACGGGCGGCGGTGGAGACGACGCTGGATCGAAGCGCGAGTTTCCGTCTCTTCGTTACTCGAGTCGGACCGATCCTCGAGAGCGGTCGAAATCTGAATGCTCGGCGACCCGTGGGGCCAGGACAGAGAAAAGCGGACGGCCCGCTCGAGTTTCAGACCGCGAGCACCGTATCCACGACCAACATGAGCGCGAAGCCCGCGACGAACGTCGCCGTCGCGGTATCGGCGTAGCCGTGGCCGTGACTCGAGGGGACGAGTTCGCGAAAGACAACAGCGATCATCGCGCCCGCAGCGAAGCCGGCAGCGACGGGGAAGAGCCCGGTGACGACGGCGACCAGCGTGAAGCCGACCGCGGCGGCGATGGGTTCGGGGACGCCGCCCGAGAGCGTCGTATAGAGGATCGTTTTCGGTTTCGAGACGCCCGCCTGGGCGGCTGGGACAGCCATCGCGAAGCCATCGGGGACGTTCTGGATCGCGATCGCGGTTGCGATGGCGAGTCCGAGCCCCGTCTCGCCGCTGGCGAACGCGATACCGACGGCTAGCCCCTCGGGGACGTTGTGGATCGTCACCGCGCTGCCGACCAGCAGGGCACGCCGAAGATCGTCGTCCGGCTGTGTGGCCGTCGAGCCGTCACTCTCGAGCGCCGCCGTTCCCTCGAGGTGTGGGCCACGAAATCGGAGATGCAGATGGGGAAGCAGGGCGTTCGCGACGAGGAGGAACCCAGCTCCCAGCCCGAGGCCGGCGACGACCTCCCAGGGCGTCCCGAACTCGAGGCCGGGGACGAGCAGCGCGAACACCGCGGCACCGACCATGACGCCGGCGGCGAACCCGAGCGCCCCGTCGTAGACGCGGTGGCTCACCTGCTCGGTGTACAGCGTCGGGAGTGCACCTAGACCGGTGGCACAGCCGGCGACGAGTGCGACTGCGACGACGGTGAGCAACTCCGGCACACACGTCTCTTCGACCTGCTGGCTCAAAAATCGGGCTCGGGTATCTCACGCGCTGTGACGGGGACACAGCGACCCACCGCTACCGATTCGCCCCCGAACCTACAACTGGCTTATACTAGCTAGTTATATCAGCGGGACGCACGTAGGCACGTCCCGATGACGTTCAGCGAGCACCTGCTCGAGGAGGGCGAACAGATCTGGAACGCACAGAAACGCCACCCGTTCGTGACGGAACTCGCGGCCGGGACGCTCGAGGAGGCCGCGTTTCGTCACTGGGTCGAACAGGATTACCGGTACCTGCTCGATTACGCGCGGCTGTTCTCGATCGCGGGTGCGAAAGCGCGCGACGAGGAGACGATGACGCACCTGCTGGGCGTCGCCCACGAGGTGCTGGACGTCGAGATGGACCTCCACCGCGAGTTCGCGGCCGACTACGGGATCAGCAGGGCCGACCTCGAGACCGTCGAGAAAGCCCCGACCTGTGTCGCCTACACGAGCTTCCTCCTGCGGACGGCCTACGAGGGGTCGATCGCCGAGATCGCGGCCGCGCTGTTCCCGTGCATGCAGGGGTATCTCGACGTCGCCGAGCGCATGGCCACTCTCGCCGAGGATGAACACCGCTACACGCCGTTTATCGAAACGTACACCAGCGATGAGTTCCGCGAGGCCACGGCCTGGTGTCGTCGGTTCGTCGACGACTGTGGCGAGCGCTACCCGGGTGAGCACGAGGCCATGCGCGAGGCGTTCCTCACGAGCGCGAAACTCGAGTACCGGTTCTGGGAGATGGCGTACACGCTCGAGGGGTGGGAGTTGTCGGGTACCCACGACTGACGTCGTGTGTTCCCGACGTGCATCTCCGTGACCTCGCCGTCGGGCTCACCCGCTCGCCACGACGCCGGCGGCGCGGCGAGCGACTAATCTCCCGACCGGTCGCTCTCGAGGTCGCGTTCTTCGATTCGGCGCTCGAGGCGGGCGGGGAGTAGTCGGCGAGTCGATTCCGGCAGTCCTTTCTCGAGTCTCGAGCCCCAAGAGTGGACCATGTCGAACCGCGAGACGGTTACCGAGGTGCTCGTCGAGGGACGGCTCCGCGTTGCCGTTCCGCTCGAGCGCGCCGACGAACTCGCCGCCGGCGTCCAGGCCGTCCTCGAGTCACCCGCCCGGATCCGGTATGCGGACGTGAGGGAACTCGGCGCGGTCGACGCCGGTGACGACGCACTCGTCGTGACGGTCGACTGTCGGCTCACGTGCCACCTCGAGGAGCCACCGGCGGATGCCGCCTCGCTCGCGGACTCGCTTCGAACGCTCGAGCGCGTGGTGGCGGTCGACTCTCTCGAGATCGACGACGGTCCCTACCGCGTCGAACGTTGGTAGGCACTGCCGGCCACTGGCCCGTGTTGACGGTTATTGGTAAAAGGTGGTGGTGTTCGGTGGCAATGGGGCCAACTCGAGCGGCCGGCCGACCCCTCAGTCGATCGTGATCTCGAGTTCGAGGATGCCGAGGTAGGATGGTGCCCCGCCGCCGCTGGTCCGGAACGAGGTCGGGCTCGAGTCGACGTACTGGTAGAACTCGGACTGCGTCGCGGGGAGGACGACCGAGCCGTCTTCGCCCTGGAGATAGGCAGGGGCGTCGGTTCCCTGGATGCGTTCGACCTGCTCGTCCCAGCTCTCGCCGGTGTGGATGAAGAGCCCGAACGAGAACCGGCCGTTGACGACGGCGTCTTCTTTTGCGGAGAACTGGTCTGCCTCCTCGACCTGGTACTCCTCGTCGCTGATCCAGGCGATCGCCGACAGGCCCCCCGTCCGGAGGAGGTAGGCGTCCCAGGTGTGGGTGTCGTCGAACTTCGCCCAGGCGTTTCGTGGGCCGACGGTGTCGACCTCGACGCTGAAGGCGGGTCGACCGCGCGCGCCGGCCGGTTCGTGGACGAACGTGGCGTTGTACCCCGGCACGCGGATCCCACGGTCGTGGTAGACCACGCCGTCGGCCTCGAGGCCGAGGTCGGCGCGCTCGTTCAGGTCGTCGACCAGATCCAGGACGGGGATGGCGCCGGTCGCCTCGAGCTGCTCGAAGAAGTCCGGCAGCTCGTAGGCGTCTTGCCACCCGCTGGGCTCCGTCGGCGCACTCACGGGCGTCGACCTCCGTGACCGAGATGCATGTGCAGACCCTGGGCGGCGGTCCGGATTAGGTTTTCCGACTCGGGCCGCCGGCCCGATGCCCCCGCCGTCGCGGAGCGACACGTCTTTTTGACAGCGCCGGGCAGAGTTGGGTATGGATCCAAAGCGGGAGCTCACGAGCGTCGACCTCGCCGCCATCGTCAGGGAACTCGGGGCCTACGAGGGCGCGAAAGTCGACAAGGCCTACCTCTACGGCGACGATCTCGTCCGGCTGAAGCTACGGGATTTCGATCGCGGGCGGATCGAACTCCTCCTCGAGGTCGGTGAGGTCAAACGCGCCCACACGGTCGCTCCCGAGCGCGTCCCCGACGCCCCCGGCCGACCGCCACAGTTCGCGATGATGCTGCGAAATCGGCTCTCCGGGGCCGACTTCGCCGGCGTCGAACAGTACGAGTTCGACCGCATCCTCGAGTTCACGTTCGAGCGCGAGGACGGCACGACCCGGATCATCGTCGAACTGTTCGGCCAGGGCAACGTCGCCGTGACCAACGGCGAGTACGAGGTGATCGACTGTCTCGAGACCGTTCGCCTGAAATCCCGCACCGTCGTTCCCGGCTCTCGCTACGAGTTTCCCGAGTCGCGGACGAATCCCCTGACGATCTCCCGTGAGGCGTTCGCTCACGAGATGGAGGACTCCGATTCGGACGTCGTCCGTACGCTCGCGACCCAGCTCAACTTCGGCGGCCTCTACGCCGAGGAAGTCTGCTCTCGAGCAGGCGTCGAGAAGGCGATGGACATCGCCGACGCCGACGAGGCCGTCTACGACCGGCTCTACGAGACGATCGAACGGCTCGCGATCGACATCCGGAACGCCAACGTCGATCCGCGGCTATACGTCGAGGACGGGAACGATGATGGCGTGAACGGCGAGGACGCCGACGAGGCGAGTCCCGACCGCGTCGTCGACGTCACGCCGTTCCCGCTCGAGGAGCGGGCCGAACTCGCCGCCGACGCCTACGACACCTTCCTCTCGGCGGTCGACGACTACTTCTTCCGGCTCGAGCTGGACGACGAGTCGGAGCCGGACCCGACCGACCAGCGGCCGGACTTCGAGGAGCAGATCGCCAAATACGAACGGATCATCGAACAGCAAGAGGGGGCGATCGCGGGGTTCGAGCGCGAGGCCGACTCGCTGCGAGAGCAGGCGGAGTCGCTGTACGCGAACTACGGCCTGGTCGACGAGGTGCTCTCGACGATCCGTTCTGCCAGAGCGCAGGACCGACCGTGGGACGAGATCGAAGCGACGTTCGAGGAGGGCAAAGACCGCGGCATCGAGGCCGCCGAAGCCGTGATCGACGTCGACGGCAGCGAGGGGACGGTGACGATCGACGTCGACGGCGAGTACGTCGACCTCGTCGTCAGCCAGGGCGTCGAACAGAACGCCGACCGGCTCTATACGGAGGCCAAGACCGTCGAGGAGAAAAAGGAGGGCGCGCTCGCAGCGATCGAGGACACCCGCGAGGACCTCGAGGACGCGAAACGACGCCGCGACGAGTGGGAGGCCGACGACGGCCCCGACGAGACCGACGACGACGAGGACGAGGAGACCGACTGGCTGACCGAGTCCTCGATTCCGATCCGTGAGAACGAACCCTGGTACGACCGGTTTCGCTGGTTCCACACGGGCGACGGCTACCTCGTCATCGGCGGCCGCAACGCCGACCAGAACGAGGAACTCGTCAAGAAGTACCTCGAGCCGGGTGACAAGGTGCTCCACACGCAGGCCCACGGCGGCCCCGTCACCGTGCTCAAAGCGACCGACCCCAGCGAGGCGTCCTCACACGACATCGAGCTCCCCGACTCGAGCATCGAGGAGGCCGCCCAGTTCGCCGTCTCCTACTCGTCGGTCTGGAAGGACGGCCGCTACGCGGGCGACGTCTACGCCGTCGACTCCGACCAGGTCACCAAGACGCCGGAGAGCGGCGAGTACCTCGAGAAGGGCGGGTTTGCGATCCGTGGCGACCGGACCTACTACGACGACACGCCCGTCGGCGTCGCCGTCGGCATCCAGTGTGAGCCGTACACCCGCGTGATCGGCGGCCCGCCGTCGGCCATCGAGGGGACCGCGGCGACGACGATCGACCTCGAGCCCGGCCGGTACGCCCAGGCGGACGCGGCCAAGCGGATCTACCGGCGCTTCCGCGAGCGGTTCGAGGACGAGTCGTTCGTCCGAAAGGTCGCCAGTCCGGATCGGATCCAGCACTTCATGCCGCCGGGCGGCAGTCGGATCGTCGAGGACTGATCCGGATCCATGCAGCTGGAAACCGGTGTCCCCACCGGGCGGCACGGTCGAACTGGAACTGCCGGATGGCAGTCTGTCAGCCGCTATTTCTGTCGGTGAGAAACTGGTCCGAACGAAGACCGATTTCACCACTAGCCAGTGTTACCGAACGAACAGAACCGGGTGTCCGGGCGCCGCTCGAGTTCCGGGGTCTGCTGTTGGCGGGGTGCCACGAGCGACGAGGACGCTCACTCGACGAGTTCTTTGACGTACTGGTCCTCCCAGGAGCGCCGGTCCTCGAGTTCGCGCTGGCCGCGGCGAGTCACGGTGTAGAAGTTCGTTCGGCGGTCGCGCGTTCCCTTCTCGACCAGGCCCTTGTCGACGAGCGTATCGAGGTTCGGGTAGAGGCGTCCGTGGTGGATCTCCTTCTCGTAGTAGTTCTCGAGTTCGTCTTTGACCGCGAGGCCGTGGGGTTCCTCGAGGCCGCCGATGACGTACAGCAGGTCGCGCTGGAAGCCAGTCAGGTCGTACATATCTATACATGGATAGATAAGATAGACAAATATATCTATCGAAGCAGAATGTCTTTGCTGGCAAACACGAACGGCCGTGGACCGCACCGACCCCCTTTGCTCGGGGTGCTGGAGTACGACGTGTCGCGTCGGGGGCAAACCCACCGACTCCGTCGCCGGGGAGTCGGTCCGTCGGGACACACCGCTGGGCCGAGCGGAATCGCGAGTGAGGGGCTATAGTAACAACTGCAACGAGTTACACACTGATCGCCGAACCGTCTGGCGATCAGGTGTGCACTGACTTGCAGTGACTACTATAGCAGGGCAGCCGGCGACGCCACCGGACCGTTCTCCAGACGAAGCGGCACCCGTCGACCACCGCGAGCGGGAACGCAGCCCGGTCGCGTGAGCGATCCGTCTCGATGGGGTGTTTCTACCGAGATACAGCGAGAGTGCCTCGGGGTCGTACGGAAGACTTCGTCTTCCGTGATGACGAGACGCGAAGCGTCTCGAACCACTTGACCCCGAGGGTGAATCGCGTAAGCTATATGCCGCATCCCACCGTAATTGCGAGAACAGTTGCGACGTGGATTAAAGACCTTAATCCGAAGCAACTGCGCGCAGTTGCGAGGAATGCGACATCTCTCAAAGCCTGCGTCCTTGACG
>LKMK01000177.1 GCA_001563805.1 Natrialbaceae archaeon B1-Br10_E2g2 | reverse complement strand
GCCTGGAGTGACGCGTCGGCGCCGGGTCTCCCTCGCAGCAGGACCGACAGTCAGCGGTCGACGTTACCGAAACGAGGGCAGGACCTCGGATTCGTAGAACTCGAGTGCGGCGTCCTGTTCCGGGCCGATCTGGTGGAAGTAGACGTGGTCGTAGCCGGTGTCGATGGCCTGTGCTATGCTATCGATGTGGTCCTGTGGGTCGGGGCTCGTCGTGGTACCGGCCTCCGCGATGTCCGCTTTCTCGACCAGCTGGGCGGCCTGCTCGAAGTGAGCCGGCGTCGGCAGTTCCTGGCCGAGTTCGCCCGGGATCGACCCGTTCGGCCAGTACTCGGAGACCGTCTCGACGGCCTCGTCCTCGGTCTCGGCGTAGCAGCCGTGTAGCTGGGTGTATCTGGGGCCGTCGCCGCCGGCGTCTTCGTACGCCTCGACCGGTTTTTCCTTCGGTCCTGAACACCAGAGCCCGTCGGTGTTCTCGGCGACCCACTCGGCCGTCTGCGGGCCGAACGCGCTGCCGATCGTCGTCGGCTGTTCGTCGGGGACGGTGTAGAGCCGTGCGTTCTCGACCGTGTAGTGCTCGCCGCGGTGGCTGACCGTCTCTCCGGTCCAGAGTTTTCGCATGACGGCCATCGACTCGTCGAGCAGCTCGAGTCGGACGTCGTGTTCGGGCCAGCGCTCGCCCGTGACGTGCTCGTTTAGATTCTCGCCGGTACCGACGCCAAAGGTAAAGCGGTCGCCGAACAGTTCGTCGACGGTCGCGACGGCGTGGGCGACGTTGAGCGGGTGGATACGGATCGTCGGGCAGGTGACGCCGACGCCGACGTCGATCTCGTCGGTCGCTTCCGCAATGGCACCGAGCGTCGACCAGACGAACGGCGACTCGCCCTGGGCCGACACCCAGGGGTGGAAGTGATCCGAGATCGAGAGGAAGTCGAACCCTGCTTCCTCCGCACGACGGGCGATCTCGACCAGTCTGTCGGGGCCGTGCTCCTCGCTCGAGAGGGTGTAGCCGAGTTGGGGCATTCCCGTGGCCGTACGACGGAGTCGCTGGTAATCGTTGAGCCTGCAACCCCGCCGGTCGACCGCGAGAGCGACCGACCACTCGAAACGGTTGCGAACGCGACGAGGGGAACGCTCGCGAAAGGTAGACGAGACCACGGACACGTCGAGGGACGGCCAGCGGGCGTGAGGAGGGACATCGTAGCGCTACCGACCCCGTGTTCGACGATCCGTCCGCCCCATTCGCCGTCGCGGAGCGGAACAGACGACAACACCTTTTGTAATGGAGCGACAGCCTCGAGACGATGCCTACCGACTCCGATGATCGGGTCTACTACGTGATCAGCGACCTCCACATCGGCGGCGACGAACAGCTCGAGGAGGTCGAGTTTCTCGACGAACTGCTCGCCTTCCTCGAGCGACTGGAGACGACCGACGAAGACGCAGCGTTGATCATCAACGGCGATGCCTTCGGCCTCTGGGAGTTCACGACGGTCTCGGGCATCGAGAAGTTCGAGGTGCTCGAGGAGACGTATCCGGAGCTGTTCGAGCAGTTGCGGGCGACGGGCGAGAACGTTTCCATCACGCTGTTGCCGGGCAATCACGACCACGAACTCGCGGCGTACGACGAGTACGTCGACCGGTTGGCGACGTACAACGTCGACCTCGTCCAGGAGCAGTCGATCACCCGGCCGATCGGCGAGCAGGCGATCCACTTCGAGCACGGCAATCAGCAAGACCCCAACAACCGGATCGAGGAGTGGGGGGCTCGATACGCGAGGCCGCTTGGGTACTACTACAACACCCTCGTGACGAGCCGTGCGGGCCAGCTGTCGGACCGGGGGCGGTACAACTGGATGAAAGACGTGCAGGCGGTGACCCCGACCGAACGGATGCCGATCTGGCTCTTCTCGAAGTACTTTTATCGGGAGATGAACCCCCTGTTGCGGTACTCGCTGGTTCCGTTCCTGTTGCTGTTCAATATCAGCATCATCCTCGTCGTGCTGTCGGCACTGCATCTGGCGGGGATCTGGTCGATGCCGGTCGAGCGGGCGGGAACGTTCTTCAGCCAGTTCGGTCGCGCTGGGGCGGCAGCCTGGTTTCTGCTCACGGTGAACATCTCCGTCGTCGGGCTGTTGTTGCTCGTGGGGATTCCGCTGTATTTCATCCGTCGAGACGTCAGGAAGACGATCAACCGGTTCGGCGTCTTCGAGACCGAACTGACGGTCGATCCGATCGCGTCCTACGAGGAGGCCGCCCGCGAGGTCTTCGAGGCGGAGCCGGAGACGACGATCTTCTGTTTCGGCCACACCCACCGACCGACGATTCGGGAGGTCGACGGCGGACTGTTAGTCAACAGCGGCACGTGGCTGAAGCGGCTCCACCGTCGCGACGGGATCACCGGGATCTTGCCGCCGGTGTTCTACCCGTCCTACCAGCTCGCCGTGGTCCGTATCGCCGAGGAGTCCGAGGGCGTCGCCGTCGAGTTCGAACAGATCACGAAGCCCAGTCCGGCGACGGAAGAACTCACGCGCACCGAGCGCTTTTTCACCGTCGGCCGGGACCCCGAACCCGAGCTGCCGGAGCGCCACGTCGTCGAGAGAGCCGAGGCGGTCGCGACGCCAACGGCGAGCGATTGACAGGGCGGCCCGAACGTGGTGGGGGTCGAGTGACAGCCCGGCGCCGACCCGCCGTCGCGCCGACGAGCCCGAATCGAACCCCTTACCCGCGACCGGTCGATATCCCCCTGCATGGAAGCCGTAGTCGACGCGACGGACCTCGAGAAGGCCTACGGCGAGACGGTCGCGTTGTCGGGGGCGTCGCTAGCCGTCGAGCGTGGCGAGGTGTTCGCGCTCATCGGTCCGAACGGGGCCGGCAAGACGACGCTCGTGCGTGCGCTGACGGGGACGACCACCCCCGACGCCGGGACGGTCCGCATTCTCGGCGAGTCGCCGACCGCCGTCGATCGGGCCACACTCGGCGTTCTCCCACAGGACTTCTCGCCGCCGGACAGACTCACCGCCCGCGAACTCGTCGCCTACTATGCGGGACTGTACGACGACCCTCGCGATCCGGACGACGTGCTCGCCGACGTCGGTGTCGTCGACGCCGAAGACACCTGGTACGAGAACCTCTCGGGTGGCCAGCAGCGCCGCGTCTGTGTCGGCTCGACGCTGGTCAACGACCCCGACGTGCTCTTTCTCGACGAACCGACGACGGGGATCGACCCCGCGGGTCGGCGAACGGTCTGGCGACTCATCGAAGAACTCGCCGCCGCCGGGACGACCGTCCTCCTGACCACACACGACATGGCCGAAGCCGAACGACTGGCCGACCGCGTCGGGCTGCTCGCCGACGGCTCGATCGTCGCCGAGGGCACTCCCGAATCGCTCGTCACAGAGTACGGAGGCGCGAATCGGCTCACGATCGAGACCGAGGCCGAGCCGGACGCCTTCGCAGGCCTCGAGTACCCCACCGAGCGAGTCGCCCGCAGCCACGCGCCTCGCGCCTCGAGCGGCCAGAGCGGGATCGTCGTTCGCGACGTCCCGCCGGCAGAGATCGGGGTCGTCGTCGACTTCCTCGAAGCACACGACCTCGAGTACACCGGCCTCTCGTGGGCCGAGCCCGACCTCGAGGACGTCTACCTCTCGTTGGCCGACGAGACAGAACTCGAGCGAACGAACCGGCTCGGTGAGCCAGCCGTTGCAGAGTCGACGCCCGCAGAAGACGCCGTGCAACCGGGTGAGACGACGTGAGTCGATTCGGTCGCGTTCGGTCGGAGGCCGACGCCGGCTGGCGGTCGTTCGTCCGCCGCCGGACGGCGGTCTTCTTCACGTTCTTCTTCCCCGTGATCCTGATCGTCATCTTCGGTGCGCTCGTGCGAACGGATCCGACGGGTGAGGGACTGTTCGCGGAGTCACCGGCGTACTACGTCCCCGGGTATCTCGCCACCGTCGTCCTCTTTACGCCGCTGTCGCGGATGGGCAGCGAAGTCGCCCGCCACCGCGAGGGCAACCGGTTCGAGAAACTCGCGACGACGCCGCTGTCCCGCGCCGAGTGGCTCGTTTCACAGACGATCGTCAACGCGGTCATCATCGCCCTCGCGGGGCTGTTGATCCTCGTCATGGTCGTCGCGCTCACGGGCGCCCGGATCGTCTACTCGCCGTGGCTCGTGCCATACGTGCTCGTCGGCGTGATCTGCTTCTGTGGTATCGGCGCGATGCTCGGGAGCTACACCGATTCCCGGGACGGTGCGATCGCCGCCAGTAACGCGATCGCGTTCCCGCTGCTGTTTCTCTCCGAGACGTTCGTCACCCTCGAGCAACTCCCCGGCTGGTTCGAGCCGCTGGTGAACCTCTCGCCGCTGACGTACTTCGCCCGTGGCGTCCGGGCGGCCACCTATCCCGAGGCCGGAACACCAGCGGTGGCCGGCGTCGATCCCGTCCTGGCGAACATCGGGATCCTCGCGGCGGTCGCCGTCGTCACGTTCGCGCTCGGGGCGCGCTCGATTCCGCGGACGGACTGACCCGAGGGCGGGTTCTCGTACCCGAGCGCCGAGAGAGACCGACGAGTGCCGGTCCGATCAGGGACCGTTCGTCGTCCCGGCGGCCGGCAGGGTAACCGAAAACGTCGCACCCTCGCCGGGTTCGGAGTCGACCCAGAGCTCGCCGCCGTGGCGTTCGACGATCCGCCGACAGAGCGCGAGGCCGATCCCGCTGCCGGCGTGTTCGTCGACGGCGTGCAGCCGATTGAACAGTCCGAAGACGTGCTCGGCGTCGCTGGGATCGATGCCGATCCCCTCGTCCGCGACCGAGATCACCCACCTGTCTCCCGCCCGGTGGGACGAGATCTCGACTCGAGGGGGCTCGTCGCCGGCGTACTCGATCGCGTTCGACAGCAGGTTCTGGAACACCTGGCGCAACTGGTTGCCGTCGCCGTCGACGCGGGGCAGCGACGCCGCCGTGATCTCGGCGTCGTGCTCGTCGATCTGAAACTCGAGATCCCGGCGGACGTCCGCGAGGATGTCGTCGAGCTCGAGCGGCTCGAACGGTTGGCCCTGGGTTTCGACCCTGGAGAACGCGAGCAGCCCGTCGATCATCTCGCGCATCCGGTCGGCGCCGTCGACGGCGTACTCGATGAACTCGCCGGCATCCTCGTCCAGCTCGTCTCCGTACCGACGGTCGACCAGGGTGAGATAGCTCGAGACCATCCGCAGTGGCTCCTGGAGGTCGTGGGAGGCGGCGTAGGCGAACTGCTCTAGGCGTTCGTTCGACGCCTCGAGTTTTCGCTGGTACTCCGCGCGTTCGGAGACGTCCTGGACCATGAGCATCCCGGCGAACACCGCCCCGTGGTCGTCGCTGACGGGAAGCGTGTTGACGTGGAGGTGTCGACCCGCGTACTCGAACTCGAACGCGCTCGACTCACCGGCGAGTGCCGCGCGGAATCTCGGCTCGAGTTCGGCGACGACCTCCTCGGGATATCGCTCGAAAATCGCGGTGCCGACGATCTCGGCCGGAGAGACCTCGCGGTCGTCGAGCAGTTCGCCGCCGACGAGGGTGTACCGCAGCTCGTCGTCGAAGAGGCCAACGGCGCCGTTCGGGAAGTGTTCGACGAGCGTCCGGTAGCGGCGCTCGCTCTCCTCGAGCTGTCGCTCGCGTTCTCTCCGCTCGGTGACGTCCCTGACGACGCCGATCCGTCGGTGTTCACCCGAATCGTCGTCGGTGTGTGCGGTCAGCGTGACTTCGACCGAAACGCGGTCGCCCCCGGCGGTCTCGACCTCGGCGTCGAGTGTGGCCTCGCCCGGCCCGTCGACGAGCGCTCGAGCGCGGTCGATGGCAGCCTCGTCGGCTACGAGCGTCGCGGACGAGTCGAGCAGTTCCGTGCGGTCGTAGCCGGTCAACTCGGTGTAGGCGCGGTTGACCATCGTGAATCGGCCGTCGTCGTCGACGGTGTAGATCCCGTCGTCGACCGTCTCGACGATCGTCCGGTACTTTTCGAGCTTTCGCTCGCGTTCTTTGCGTTCGGTCACGTCGGCGTCGATCCCGACGATTCGGTCGACGTCCCCAGCCTCGTCAGCGACTGCGACCGCACTGGCGTGAATCCACCGTATCTCGCCGTCGGGACCGACGACACGGAACTCCTCGTCGTACTCGCGCTCGGGGAGTTCGAGGTAGGCGTCGCGGACCCGGTCGCGGTCGTCCGGGTGAACTGCCTCGAGCCACGAGAGGCCGTCCTCGTACAGCGACTCGCGGCTCTTCCCGTAGATGCCTTCGTAGGTGGGGTTGATGTAGACGAACGACGACGGGTCGGCGTCGGCCAGCCAGACGACCTCGTCCAGGTGTTCGGCGAGCGTCCGGAAGCGCCGTTCGCTCTCGCGAAGGGTCGCCTCCATCTCCTTGCGGTCGGTGACGTCCCGGAAATACACCGACAGTCCGGTCTCGGAGGGATACGCAGTTACCTCGAGCCAGCCGCCGACGACCGGCGAATACTCCTCGAAGGTGACCGTCTCCTGGCTGTCCACCGCCCGGCGGTACTCCCGTTCGAACCGCGAGTCGACGGCACTCGGAAACGCCTCCCAGACGTTCTCGCCGACCAGGCTGCCGTCCTCGTCGCCCAGCAGCTCCGCCGCATGGTCATTGATGTAGGTGAAGTTCCAGTCCGTATCGAGCCCGTGGATCGCGTCCGTCACTCGCTCGAGCGTCGTCTCGAGGTCGCTCTCGAGGCGCTTTCGTTCGGTAACGTCCTTGAGCGCGTACACCGCACCGTCGAAGGCGCCGTCGGCGTCGAACAGGGGTGCACAGTGTGTAGAGAGCCACACCCGGGTTCCGTCGGGCTGTTCGATACCGAGCACCTCGTCGTACACCGGCTCGCCGGTCTCCGCGACGGTCGTAAACGGTAGATCCGCGCCCGTCAACGGCTCGCCGTCCTCGTC
>LKMK01000176.1 GCA_001563805.1 Natrialbaceae archaeon B1-Br10_E2g2 | reverse complement strand
TCGCTCGTTCTAACGCGTCGCCGAGCGTCTCGATGTCTGCGTCGGCTGCCGGCCGTTCCCATCGGAGGCCCCAACCGTCCGGCGGATCGGCTGGCAGCATCTCCGTCGTGCGGACCAGTTCTGTGCCTCGTTCGCCGCCGACTGCCGCCGTCGTCTCCGATCGCCCGCGAACGAGCGAGAGGATCCCACGCGTGAGTTCGATCCGCTCGCTCAGAAGCGGCCGGTCGTCGTCCCACGGCGCGGCCGGCTCGTGGACCTGTACACGGACGTGATCACCCTCGTCAACGTAGCCATCGGCCTCGTCGTAGGGGAGAAAACCCTCCGCACTGCTGGCCGGGAGCGGAAACTCGAGAGTATCGTCGGGGAACGCGGCTGATGCGTCCGCGAGTGAGACCACTGCCCCGCTTCCAAGCACCTCGGTGACGACGCCGTCGAACACCGCACTCCTCGGGGCAGGATCCGTCCAGGCGAGCGCGTCGCGAGCGACCGAGCGGAGCGTCGCGGCGACGTCCGCGACCGAAACGGGATCGCCGTCGATGCGAACACCCTGCCGGGCCCCTGTATCGGTGAGTGCGACGTCGTACGGGACAGCTGGCAGATCGGTGTCGAATCGCTCCTCGATGGCCGGTGATGCCTGTACGACCTCGTGGCCCGCGTCGAGGAGCTGGCGGGTGAGGGCAGTCGTGTAGATTCCGCGAAGCCGAACGCGGCTCATAGCCGCTCTCGCGAGCGCGCAAAGCGGACGCGGTCGTGGATCGGCGGCCCGAGCGTTAGCTCGACGAGTCCGTCACCAAGAAGGCGGCCCTCTTCGACGTAGACGCCCCAGGTGTCAAAGCGGAGCCAGCCGCGCATCTCGGCGGCGTGGGTCGTCAGATCGAGCGATTCGACGGTGTGTTCGGGGAACTCGGCGGTGCTGTGGGCCATCTCCATATCCGAGTAGACGGTATCTGCGTCCGCAAAAAAGTCCTCTAGCTCGGCGGCTGTCTCTGCGGTTGCCTCGACGACGAGTTCGGAGGCACGCCCGAGCGCATCGGTGTCCAGACCGACCTCCCGTAGCGCCCGCTGTGTTCGCTGGTCGAAGTGCATAGCAAGTCGTTGGCAGGCCAGGGTTTTCAGCGTACCGAGCGAGCGGCGGCTGGCACCGTCATCCGGGCGTCAAGCAGAAGAACCGAGGTCAAAGCATACTTAGGCCCACCAGCGGCTAGTACACGTAATGAGCCAGCAGGAAGGCGAGCACTCTGACCGGAAGAAATACGAGTTCCGGAAGGTCATCGAGAACCTCAAAGAGTACGAGGGCTCGGGGACCCAGCTCGTCACGATCTACGTGCCACCGGACAAGCAGATCAGCGACGTCGTCGCGCACGTCACTCAGGAGCACAGCGAAGCAGCTAACATCAAATCAAAGCAGACCCGGACGAACGTCCAGGACGCCCTTTCCAGCATCAAAGCCCGACTGCGATACTACGATACCTACCCCCCGGAGAACGGCCTCGTCCTCTTCTCGGGCGCGGTCAACACCAGTGGCGGCCAGAGCGACATGGTAACTGAAGTGCTGGAGAACCCGCCCCAGCCGATCGAATCGTTCCGATATCACTGTGATTCGGATTTCCTCACCGAACCGTTAGAGCACATGCTCGCGGACAAGGGCCTCTACGGCCTGATCGTGCTCGACCGGCGGGAGGCGAACGTCGGCTGGCTGAAAGGCAAACGGATAGAGCCGGTCAAATCCGCCTCCTCGCTCGTGCCGGGCAAACAGCGCAAAGGTGGGCAGTCCGCCCAGCGATTCGCCAGGCTACGACTCGAAGCGATCGACAACTTCTATCAGGAGGTCGCGGAGATGGCCAACGAACTGTTCGTCCCGAAGCGCCACGAACTCGACGGCGTCCTCGTCGGCGGGCCCTCGCCCACCAAAGACGAGTTCCTGGATGGGGATTATCTCCACCACGAGATTCAGGACAAGGTGCTCGGGAAGTTCGACGTATCCTACACCGACGAGTCCGGCCTGCGAGATCTCGTCGACGCCGGGCAGGAGGCGCTCGCGGACGCCGAGCTCATGGAGGACAAACAGGTCATGGAGACGTTCTTCAAAGAGCTTCACAACGGTGAACGGGCGACCTACGGGTTCGAGCAGACCCGCGAGAACCTTATCATGGGATCGGTCGAGACGTTGTTGATCAGCGAGGACCTCCGAAAAGACGTCGTCACCTACGAGTGCTCGAACGGGCACGAAGAGCGGGAGGTACTCGACCGACGCAAGAACACTCCAGAGCACACCTGTTCGGAGTGTGGTGAGACCGTTGGCACCGACGACGCCGACCGCGAGGACGCGATCGACCACCTGATCGAGATCGCCGAACAGCGCGGCACCGAAACCAAGTTCATTTCCACGGACTTCGAGAAGGGCGAACAACTCTACAACGCGTTCGGCGGTTTCGCCGGTGTTCTGCGATACTCGACGGGAGTGTGAACCACGTGTGCCGACCCGATCCGTGGGGGCGGGATCGGCGTGACCGGACGTCAGTGGGGGACCCCTTCTAGAGACCGCTTGTATCGAACGTGACTTCGTATTCCTCGTCGGCCCCGATCAGAGCCCAGCCGAGGTCGTCGTAGTCGATCTCGACCTCCTCCTCGATGCTTCCGTCCTCGTTGAAGAACTCGTCTACGTAACCACCGTTCGGTTCGTAGAGTTTGATGAAAAACGTCCCGTCACCCTCATAATCGATCGACGCCGTTACACCATCCTCGAAGTCGATCAGCCCGATGTAATCGGGACCGGAGCCCTCGACCGTCTCTGGCAGCTCGATCGTTTCTGCATCGTCTTCGGGGTCGTTGTACACCGTGATCGTCCAGTCGACGTCGTCGTCAGTGTGCACGTCGAGTTCGTACTCACCGGGATCGACACCGAATGCGACGAACCCCATGTAGTTGCGCGTGTCCCAGCCGACCGACCGCCGTTGGTTGCCGTCCGCGTCGTACAGATCGAAGTCGACGTCCTCCAGCGGGTCGACCTCGAATGCGAGGAAGCCATCCTCGACTTCGAACCGTGGAGTCGTCGCAGATCCGGTGTCGGAGAACTCTAGGGTCCCCTCGACCGCCTGTGTTTCCTCGTCTTCCTCTTCATCGTCCTCGTCGCCGTTTTCGTCCTCGTCGCCGTTCTCCGCTCCGTTTTCGTCGTCTTCGTACCCGTTCTCGTCACCGTTCGGGTCATCATCGCCGTTCTCTTCTCCGTTCGGATCGTCATCGTCACTCGGATCCTGCCCGTCATCGTCGTCCGCCCCGAAACAGCCGGCGATCGCTGCTATGCTTGCTGCGCCACACGAGCCGATGAATGTGCGTCGTTGCATCGACTGTACCCGCAGGATAAGAAGTGAAAGGTATACGCTCTATATTGGAACAGAAACAAAAGTATACCGTTAGTAAAGAGCAACTACTGGCAGTCCAGGGGCCGGGCGAATCCACGATTTCAGGGGTCGATAAACCCACGGGTCCAGAAGTCAGCGAACCCACAGCCAGCGGTCACAGGAACTCCCGGACGTCGGAGTACCACATGTCGTGGTGATCGACCGCACCGATCGGTTCGGCGATCATGGCAGCGAGCGCGTGCCAGCACAGTTCCGTTGGATCGGAGTCATCGAGGTTGTAGAGGCTATCCTTGCAGGTACAGCCACGCCCCTCGATAACGTACTCCTCTGAGTAGCCGACGACGATGGTGAAATCGCGGTATTGTTTGACCCGTCCCTCGGCGACAGCTTCGATGGCGCGGACACCGCGATCGCCGTGGAGGACCGTGATTCGTTCGACGACCGCAGGCGTCAGTTCGCCAGCCGCTTCGAGGTCGGCCTGCCAGTCGGGGGAATCACTCACGAGTCGACACCTCCGGTGAGCGGCCACGACGCGCGGCGAGTTGACAGGTACACCGACGGACGTTGGGTCGCCTATGCCAAAACAGGTTCGGCTGCTGGGAGGTGGCGACCGGCAGTCGAACCGTCGCCAATCGTACACCGACCACCAGCCGCGCACCGTGGGACTTTTCGCGGGCGCGCGCCGACTGAGGGGCATGAGACTCCGGGAGGGTGCAGTCGAGATCGTCGTCCCCGAACAGGACTCCGCGGGTATCGACGATGCTGTCTTCTTCAATCCGGTACAGGAACTCAACCGGGACGTTACCGTCGCGACACTCCGGGCGTACCGCGACCGGGAATCGCGGGCGAGCACGTACCTCGATGCCATGGCTGCCAGCGGGATCCGCGGCGTCCGAGCGGCTGCCGACGGCTGGGACGTAACCCTCTGTGATACCGATCTCGACGCCGTCGACCTCTGTGAGCGTAACCTCGCGAGAAACGAACTGGACGGTGAGACGGTCAACCGTGACGTCAACGCACTCCTCCACGAGGGGTTGTTCGACGTCGCCGACATCGACCCGTTTGGCACGCCGATCCCCTTCGCCGACGCCGCCTTCGCCAACGTGCGCAACCTCGTCTGTGTGACCGCGACCGACACCGCACCGCTGTGTGGTGCACACTTCGACAGCGGCGTCAGGAAATACTCCGCTGTCCCACGAAACACAGAGTACCACGGCGAGGTCGGACTGCGGATCCTGCTGTCTGCGCTCGCGCGCACGGCGGCGCGATACGACGTCGGCATCACCCCGTTGCTTTCCCACGCGACGAATCATTACGTGCGGACCTACCTCGAACTCAACCACCGGGCGACCGACGCCAACGCCGCGATCGACGAACTCGGCTACGTCTATCACTGTGAGGACTGCCTGCACCGCGACCACGAGCACGGGCTTATCGCCGCGCCGCCAGAGAAATGCCCCAACTGCGCAGGGGAACGCGTCCTGACCGCAGGACCGCTCTGGCTCGGGCGAACGCGCGAGGCCACGTTCGTCGAGACGGTCTGTGAACACGTCACCGACGACATGGGGACCGCAAAGGCGGGCCGAGAATTGCTCGGAACAATCGCCGCGTCACTGGACCGACCGACCCACTACGACCAGCACCGACTCTGCAAGCACTGGGGAGTGACGGCGATCGCGATGGACGAGTTCCTCGACCGACTCCGGGCGGCGGGCTTTGTGGCTTCACGGACACACTTCGGCGGGACGACCTTCGAGACCGATGCGAGCGTTGCCGAGATCGAAGCGGCGGTACTCGATTGAACGCACGTGAATGCGACTGAACCGGTCGGCATCAAATCGTCCGAAATAGCCACTTCTCAGCCCTCTCTGTCGGTTTCCGTGCACATGGTGGTCCACGCCAGCAATATTTGTACGGTCACTACGAATGTTACATCGTGGAACGGCGAGTCGTCGGCCTTACCGAACTCCGTCAGATCATAAAGAGCGCGCAGTCCGACCAGATCACCTTCCTTGCAGCGGGCGTCGCCTACTACGCGTTCGTGTCGCTGCTCCCGCTGATGCTGCTCGGACTCGTGATCGCGTCGATCATGGGAGGGGAGGTGTTCCAGAGTGAACTGCTCGCTTTCGCCGGGGAGTTCCTGACGCCGGACGCACAGGAACTGCTGCTGGAGGCACTGGCGGGCGAAGCGGGTCGAAGCGGTGCAACGGCTGTCGGGTTCGCCGTCTTGCTGTGGAGCGGTCTCCGTCTGTTCCGCGGGCTGGATAAAGCGTTCTCACAGGTCTACGGCACCAGCGACAGGACGTCGATCGTAAAGGAGATGCGAAACGGCGTGATGGTGCTTGGAGCGATCATCATCGGCGTCGCGGCCGTGACGATCGTCGGGACGGCGATCAGCCGGCTCCCGATGGGGCCGTTCGGTGCCGAGATCGCTACGGCGATCCTGCTGGCGACGCTCATCGTTGCGTTCTACCCGATGTACTTCGTTATGCCTGACGCGGACATCAGCCCCTGGGAAGCCGTTCCGGGCACGATGATCGCTGCCATCGGCTGGGTGCTGCTGGGCGCTGGCTTCCAGTTCTACACCGCACAGGCAGGGGAGTTCGCCGCTTACGGCGTTCTCGGCGCAGTGCTGTTGCTCGTGACCTGGCTGTACTTTGGTGCGCTCATCGTAATGGTCGGTGCGGTCGTCAACGCAGTTCTCGGCGGCCGTTCGCACGGACCGCTCGTACGCGCTGAGGGGGTAGACCAGGTCGCGACCGGGCCCACGGATCCGGGACCGATCGAGGAAGAGGAGACACCGGACCGGCAAGTACAACCTACTGGCGATCGACATGACACACAATCGGAACCGATGACGGACGAGCAACGCGAGAACGACGACGAGAGCGAGGATCGTGGCGTCGGGATGGCCGGTCCCGGACCCGAAGAGGCTGGCCTCGGTCCCGATGAACCAACCGACGAAGAGCCAACGACGGGGACCGCACCGGCTAGCGAGGTGGCGCGATTGAATCGCGAACTCGCCGCGCTCAGGGCACAACTCGACGAGTTCGAAGACGACGTAGAGAACCGAACAGTCCGGAGAAACGAGGTCGAGGCGGATCTCAAACGGTACGTCCGGCGGCGGATCCGACGGGGTAAAGCCCGCGGGTGGGGGCCGTACCTCGTGTTACTCTACGGGACGGCGATGACCATCGGCGCGTTCGCCTACCTCGACGGCGGGTGGGCAATCCTGGCCATGCTGGTGGTCTGGCTGTCGACGCTCGGACTGTACGTCCTGATGGTGCTCGTCACAGCAGGGCTGAACCTCCTTGGCGTTCCCGGCCGGCTCAGAAACGCGATCGGCGACTGGCGGTCGTAGATGACACCGTGGTTCGGCGGGGTGGAGACAGTCCAGGGAGCCACGCCCGAGTGGGCCACACTCCCGTTCGCTGGCGTAACGCTCCTCGGAGAGGTCTGGGTACTCGTTGTCGTTCTGTCGCTTTCGTTCTGGTTTACCGGACGGCGTGAGATTGCCGCGCTCTTTGGCGTCGCCCTCGCGGCACTATCGCTGACGCTGATTCTCAAGCTCGCGTTC
>LKMK01000175.1 GCA_001563805.1 Natrialbaceae archaeon B1-Br10_E2g2 | reverse complement strand
TTCAAAGGGCTCCACCGCGGCGACGCGTTCATGATCTCGATCACTGCGCCGAGCGGTGACGTCCTGATCGAGAACGTCTATCTGGGTGACGGCTCGACCAAGGAAGGCGAGAGTTTCGTCCACGGGCCCGGAGCCGTCTTCATGCATCGGAACGCAAACTGTGACGTCACGTTTCGGTACTGCAACGTCCAGGGCTGGCCGAACAACGGCTTCTACTGTTCGAACACCGCCTACGGCGGCTCGGCTCGCTTCGAGAACTGTTATGGAAAGAACAACGGCGTCTCGACGTTCCGCGTCGCCGGCGGCAACGACAGGGTCGAAAACTGCGTCGCGTACAACGACGGCACCGACTACGGCCCCGGCTGGGGTGGCTACGTCGAGGACTCCGGCCGTCCGCTGTGGGTCTGGCCCGGCGGCACCGTCAGCATCGACGACTCCCATTTCGCGGCTGGCTCGTACCCCTACGCAGCAGTGATGCGAGGCACCGGCTCCGCGCGGATGTCCGGCGGTGCAATCGACGGCAACGTCCAGGGCGGGGGCCTCCAGCGCTCGAGCGTCTCGAGTTCGGCCGATCTCTCGGTCCCCGAGGGTGTGCCGACGTCGCCCGAGGAGGCGGCAGCCGGCGGCTCGGAAACCGACGACGACGCCGACGAGACACCCGAAGACGACGCGGACGACGACCTCGAGCACCTGCTGCTGTTCGACGGCGACGACTCGGACGTCACCCGCTACGAGTTCGAAGTCTCCGGCGAACTCGAGCCGTCGACCCACGACGGGGCGACGATCGACGACGAGACCCGAATCGACGGCGGCGTCGCCCACGGCGTCGTCGCCGACTGGAAAGACGCGTTCCGATTCAGCGGCGAGCTCGAACAGCTCACCGTCGACGGGCCGGCGACGGTCTCCCTCGACGGCGAGGAGATCGATCCCGACGAGTACGGTGAGGACCTCCCACACGTCCTCGAGGTCGAGGGACGGGGTGCCCCGACGAACTTCGAGATCACCGTCGACGGGACGATCGAACTCGACTCCGACGAGGATCCGGAAGACGAGGCGACGACTCTCTCGGGATCGACGGTCCAGAGTTCGGTGACGAACTCGAGCCAGACGTTCCGGTTTTCCGGCGCGGTCACCGACGTGACGTTCACCGAGGGCGAAGCGGCGGTGTTCGTCGACGGCGAGGAGATCGATCCGAGCGAGTACGGCGAGTACGAACTGCTCCCGCACGCGCTCGTCATCGACGGGTCGGATGCCAACGAGCCGAGCGCGTACTCGTTTTCGGTCAGTGGCGCGGTCGTCAAATCCGACTACCGCGATGCGACGATCGACGAGGACGACGTCATCGAAGACCGACAGGTTCGAGCCGCCCTCGAAAACGGACTCGACGCCTACTGGTTCGACGGTGACATCGAAGACTTCAGAATCGTCGGCGACGCGAACGTCGACGTTCAGTACAACGCCCGCGACCAGTAGGGGCTTCAACCCGAAACGGCCGGGGGCGAGCCGTGCCGGCGAGGTGGGAACGCCGTGCGGTGGCTCTCGATGGGTCGAGGGCGGGGAGACGCATACCGCGCGGGTCGAGAAAATGGCCCCCGTTCGGGAACAGTAAGCTGGCACGCGAACTATTCCGGTACTGGGTGACGGTCGTCGGGAGCCACTCGGGTATACGATTGGTGAGAGTAAAAGTCCTTCCCGACCCGGTTCCGTCGTGGTATCTTCGAACCGGGCGGTGACACGTTCCGCCGAGCACAGGAAGGAAGACCGCCCGAGTCGACTCCTCGGCGTGGTCTCAGACGGGGGTCAATCGAGGTTGGGCCTCGAGGCGGTCTTCTGTATCGATGTACCGACCAGACCGCAGGACGGTTCGCGGGTGGGCCGGAGCTGACGGCCCGTAGCGTCGGAGACGCGTCGATCCGGCTCGGACGCGTCGAGTACGCTCGAGTGGGATGTGGATTCTTCGGGCCGTGGTAAGTGGTGGGTTCCCGCGAAGGCGAAGCTCCGATAACGTGGTAAGTGGTGACTCCCTGCGAAGACGAAGCTCCGATAACGTGGTAAGTGGTGACTCCCTGCGAAGACGAAGCTCCGACATCGATGGGGACGCCGTTTCGACGAGCGGTGTAGCGATCGCTCGGAGGAGTTAAACTCGCCCTGACGGCCGGTTGAAAGACGCCGCTGTCCGCTCAATCGATCCGAGACAGTTTGCCGTCGACGGACTGTTCGCGTCGACGGTTCGTGACGACGTGGACGATCGAGAGCAGGAGGAACGCGAAAACGACCGCGCTGGTGACTCCGAGGGTGGGGGCTATCGTAAGCGGTGGCACCTCGAGGACCGCGGCGCCGACGACTGCGGCACCGACCACGCTGAGTCCGGCGTACCACCGATCCCAGCGATCCTGTTTGTGATTGTCCGTATCGAGGTACATCATCAACAGGTCGGCGTTGTCCGCAAGCGAGATCAGCCCGCGGTCCTGATCGTATTCGACGATTCCCGCGTCGTCCATCTTGGGGAGATGGGTCTGGTACAGGGCGACGTAGACGCGCTTTCGCTGGTCGGAGCTCAACGCGTTGACGTCGGTATCGTTTTCCCACGCCGCGATCTGTTCGGCGAGTTCGCCGAGCGTGACCGTCTCTTCGGCCTCGAGCAAGTACGCGAGGACTTCGCGGCGGCGGCGGTTCTTCAGGAGTTCGAAAATAACGTCTTTCGAGAGTCCCTCGTCAGCTTCAGAGTCGGAGACTGACGAGGCGATTTCGTCGGGAAGTGAGGTATCGATCGACGACATTAGTACGGTCCTCCGGATAGCGGTTGGTCGATCCGTACTGGGTCGTCCGTCCGTCGGCCGTCGGAGCCACCACCAGCACGAACGGTCGACCCAGCCCGCAGATCGTTCGAACGGCGATTCGCAGTCACTATTGACACACCAAGTTGTACACCAACAGAGACTCTCTTAAACGCGACCACGTTTTGCATCGGCTGCAAAGTCGGTACGCCACGGCTTCTCCCGTACGCTGGTCGCTGCACTCGCCGGTGTCCGTCCCGACGCTCGGCTCCGGGCGGTCGGTCCGGCTCGTATCTGCCGGTTTCGGACCTGTATTCTGGGCGTACGCGAGGGACGAGTTCGGGCACCGATGCTCCACCAGCGTCCGGAGTGTACGTCGGCAACACGGCACTGGTACGCAACGTTCGACTCTACCGACATAAATTCGACCGACGGTTTGGCGTCGAAACGTCCTTTTACGCGATGAAGTATCGATTTACATCGAGAGACGGACGGAACGATAGGGGACATTCATGTGCTATGTTTACGATAGTCAACGTGGGTCGGAGCGACTCGATCGGTCGCTTCGCCCGGATCCGACCGATGGGACACGGTCTCGACACGGTCGTCGGCCGCCTCGAGCGGGCGGGACGTCCAGTGTCGGTCGACTTTCAGACTCGCTTTCGAGATGCTTGCTGGCGGTAAGTCGGTGTTTCCCACGGAAACCATGTGAACCCCTTACAGTGCCGGCACGGTTCCCTCCGGCTACTGATGACACAGTCAATCATCGATCACGCGACGACAGAGTCCCGGGAGCGGGACGTCGAACTGTGTCCCGACTGCGAAACCGATACGATCGTACACGATCCGGATCGCGGCGAGCGCGTCTGTGGCGAGTGCGGACTGGTCCTCACCGAAGATCCCATCGACTACGGGCCCGAGTGGCGGGCGTTCAACGCCCAGGAACACGATCAGCTCTCGCGCGTGGGCGCGCCACTCACGCAATCGATGCACGACAGGGGACTGACGACGACGATCGACTGGCGCAACCGGGACGCAAACGGCCACTCGATGTCGGCCGACAAGCACGGTCAGCTTCATCGCCTTCGCGTCTGGCAGGAGCGTATCCGCACGAAAAACGCCGGTGAACGCAATCTCAAGTACGCCCTCTCCGAGATAGACCGAATGGTGAGCGCCCTCGGCGTCCCGAAGCCGGTCAAAGAGACCGCGAGCGTCATCTACCGTCGGGCCCTCGAGCAGGATCTCATTCGTGGACGATCGATCGAAGGCGTCGCGACGAGCGCACTCTACACCGCCTGCCGGAAAGAGGACATCCCGCGCAGTCTCGAGGAGGTCACCTCCGTCTCCCGCGTCGACCAGCGTGAGATCGGCCGCACCTACCGCTACATCGCGGACGAACTCGACATCAACCTCGAGCCGACGAACCCGCGACAGTTCGTCCCGCGGTTCTGCTCGGAACTCGACGTCGACAAGGACGTCGAGACCACGGCTATCGACATCATCGATCGAACGACAGAACAGGGACTGCACTCGGGGAAGTCACCGACCGGGTTCGCCGCCGCCGCCATCTACGCCGCCGGCTTGCTCTGTGACGAGACGATCCCACAGCGGGCCGTCGCCGAAACCGCACAGACGACCGTCGTCACCGTCCGAAACCGCTACCGCGAGCAGCTCGAGGCGATCGACCGGACGCCCGCTACATGATCGACCGCTCGTCTTCGCCGTAGACGTCCTCGCTGACCAGTGCGTGGAGGTTCGAATACGGAACGAACGCGATGAACTGGTCGTCCTCATCGTACAGCTCGAGCCCCTTCTCGGCGTTTTCGTACCGATCACAGCGGATCTGCCCTTCCGGGAGGAGTGCACGGAACATCGCTACCGACTACGGCCTCGGAACGCAAATAGGTTCGACACCGACCCAGTCTTTACCGGGGGTCGTCACCGGCTCCTGTCGTCAGTCCGAGACGGTGAACTCGTCTAACTGACCGTTCAGTTCGGTCGCCGTGCTCGAGAGCGAGCGTGCCGCGTTCGAGATCTCGGAGATCGTGGCGGTCTGTTCTTCGGCGGCCGCGGCGACGCTGCTGGTCTCCTGGAGGGTCTGTTCGCTCTGTTCGGTCGCCTCGTCGACCATCGTGACGACCCCCTGGCTCGTCCGGGCCTGCTCGTCGGTCGCGTCGTTGATCGACTGGACGCCGTCGTTGGCCTCCTGGACGTGGTCGGCGATCTCCTCTAAGACGGCGAGGCTCTCCTCGATCGTCTCCGCCCCGTCGACGACGTCCCGTTGCATCTGATCGATCTCGTCGACGGCCGCTTTCGCCGACGACTGGACGTCACTGACCATCTCGTCGACCTCCTGGGTCGCCTCGCCGGTCTCTTCGGACAGCGACTTGATCTCGTTTGCGACGACGGCGAACCGGCTCCCCTGGGAACCCGCGCGGGCGGCCTCGATCGAGGCGTTGACCGCGAGGAGGTTCGTCTCCTCTGCGATCCCGTCGATCACTTCGACGACATCGCTGACCTCGGCCAGTTCCTCGTCGAGCGTTTCGATTCGGTCGACGATCGTCGCCGAGCGACGTTCGATGCGCTCGAGTTCCTCGATCGCGTCGCTCGCGGTTTCACGACCCGACCGTGCGCGGCCGGCCGCGTGGTCGGAGAGGTCCGCGACGCCGTCTGCCGTCGAGGCGATCTCCTGGATCGTCGCCGACAGGTCGCTCATCTCGCCGAGAACCTCCTCGAATCGGCCATTTTGCTGGTCGGTTGCGATGGAGATGCCCTCCGCCGACTGGCTCACCTCCGCGCTCGCTTTCTCCATCTCGGAGACGCTCGTCGAGACCTCTTCGCCGACCTCGTCGACCTCGTCGGCGAGCGTCTGGACGGTGTGAAGCGTGTCCTCGACGTCGTCGAGCATCGCGTTCAGCCCGTCTCCGATCTCGCGCATCGCCTCGTGGTCGCTCTCGATCGAGACGCGGTGGGTGAAATCGCCCTCGGCACACTTTCGAAGCACCGCCCGGCATCGATCCGCGTCGGCCTCGAGCGCTTCGTTACGTCGTTCGACCTCCTCGCGCTGGCGTTCGATGCGCTCGCGGCTCTCCTCGAGTTCGGTGATCCGGTTCTCGAGACCCGCCTGCATCTCGGCGAGCGACTCGCCGAACTCGCCCGGAACGTGTTCATCCAGGACGTCGGCCCCGAACTCCTCTCTGGCGAGCGCCTCCGCCTGATCGCCGACCGTCGTCAGGTACTCGTGCATCGTGACGAACGACCGCTGGAGGTCGCCGATCTCGTCGATCTGGTCCGTCTCCGACGGTCGTTCGTCGAGCTGTCCCTTCGCGACGGTATCGGCCACGTATTCGAGTTCTTTGAGCGGCTCGATGATGTCCCGTCTGGCGATCAGCGTCGTGTTGACGAACGCGACCACCGCGAGGACGAAGACGACGCCGGTGAGGACGATCTGTGCCGTCGGAAACACGGAAAACGCCTCCCTGGGTCCGAGAAACACCAGCGGAAGCGCGAAGACGGCCAGCGTCGCGAGAAACTGGAGGAAGACGGCTGCCCCCATCTTCCGCTCGACGCTCTCGGTGATTCCTAACTGGTCCATCATCCACCAGAGGACGGACTCGTACCGCTCCCGTATCCCCCCTTCCGGCTCGCTAGCCGGCTCGAGTCGATCGGTAGAAAGGGTCGACATATCACGACCACTGTCCGGACGGTACTTAAAATTCGTGGCGAGTTACCAGTTTTTCGTAATAACCTCGTGGATCGTTGACGTATTACCGAGCAGCGATAGAGCGGTTGTGGGGCCGATATCCTGTTTTGCGCGCACTCGACGAGATGAATCTACCAGATGTAAAAAGTGTTTTGGCCGTCGGCCGGTGTCAGTGGGGGCTTCGACCGCCGTGAGTGAGTCCGGTGACCGACCGCGAACGCACTCGAGGCCACCCGACCCAACCGTCGGCAGCCGGGCAGCGACCGCTCACCCCCACCGTCCGCGGCCGATCGGTGCCGGGGGAGCGAAATCTGTTTAGCCACACCGCCGTTACGGCCGGGCAGTGACCGACGAACCAGCTTCGGATCGCCGCGACGGGGGTAGAAGCGACTCCGACCCAGAAGACGGGGAGTCAGCCGATGCGTTCACCATCGCCGACTTTCACGACGCCAGTCAGCGGGAAGGACGGCCCGTGCTCACGGCGGCCGCCGTCG
>LKMK01000174.1 GCA_001563805.1 Natrialbaceae archaeon B1-Br10_E2g2 | reverse complement strand
GACGAGGGCAGCGCGGCCGACCACTACGACTTCTATCAGTGTCTCAGGTGTTTCTCCGGCTTCACCGCAGCCGACGTCGACTCGAGCGAGTGAGGCCGGTCGCTCGAGCGCGAGACGAGGGTCGATCTCGAGCGACTCAGAAGGGCCATCCGGTTCATACGGACTACTGTAGTCAGTTCCGGCGCAACCGCCGGATAGGTCGCGGTCGCGCCGGTACATCGGCGCAGCGATCCGTATCAGGCCAGGAAGACGTGTCGCGGTCGGTCCGCGAGGACGTCCCGGCCGTACTCGACGGTGTCCGAGAACGCGTCGCTGCGGAAGAACGCCATGGCGTCCTCGCGGGAGTCCCACCGGCTGGCGATGAACATGTCGTTTTCGTCCTCGCGGTTGACCAGCAGGTTGGACTTGCGGTGGCCGTCCATGTCGGCGAGGAGCCCGCCGACCTCCTCGAAGGTGCCGACGAAGTCGTCGCGGTGTTCGGGTTTGACCGTGTAGAACATCCCCATCGTCCCCCAGGAGTCGCCGTCGTCACCGGCCTGGCGGACGACCCCGGGCAGCTCCGAGAGGAAGCCGGCGGCCGTGTTCGCCGCGCGGTCGGTCTCCCAGAGGCTGACAACCGCCGTCTCGGCGTCTTCCTCGTGTTCGGGTTCGTAGACGGCCGTCATCACGTGCGTGTCGTAGTGGTCGAAGTTGGTCCGCAGGCCGTCGACCTCCTCGAACAGCTCGGCAGAGTCGGCCTCGGAGTAGAGGACGACCGCGTGGACGTCCTCGCCGTGGGGTTTGCCCGCGTAGACGCCCATCTCCTCGAGTTCGCCACGGACGTCGTCGCCGGCGGCGCTGCTCGGCGGCCCGCCCGCGTCGCCGTCGTCGCCGTGACCGTGTTCGCTCTCGTCGGCATCGGCGTGGTGATCCTCTGCGTGGGGGTGTGCCTCGCTCGAGTCGGCTTCCTCGGCCGGAACGGCCTCGCCGGCCATGTACGCCGCGAGGTCGTGGGGCTCGAAGCGTCGGCCGACGTAGAATCGGCCGAACTCGGCGTACTTCGAGGTCGACGGGTCGAAGCGCATCTCCGCGAGCAGATTCTTGATGTTCGCGGGGTCGTTCGCGAACAGCGAGACGCTCCACTCGTAATCGTCGAAGCCGATGCTGCCGGCGGTGATCTGGCTGACTTTCCCGCCGTAGCTGCGGCCGATCTCGCCGTGTGAGGTCATGTGCTCCGAGCGCTGGTCGAACGGGAGGTCGTACCAGTTGAACTCCGGCTGCCGGCGTTTCTCCATCGGGTAGAAGTTGACGTACTCGGCGTCGGGGATCTGTGGGTAGAGTTTCTGGTCGAGGTAGCGTTTGAGGCCGGCGTTTTCGACCTCCTCGTCCTCCTCGAAGTAGGCCTCGGTGACGTAGTCGGAGACCTCCGCGACCGAGACGTACGAGTCGGCACGCTCGGTGAACTCGGCGAAGGCCGTCCGGTCGAACCGACGACCGACCTGCTCGAGGTCGGCCATCGTCGGCCGGATGTGCATGAACAGCAGGTCCGTCTCGTGACCGAGCATGGCGAACGTCGCCGAGTCGCCGTCCTCAGCGTCGTCGACCGCCTCGCAGTCGGCGAGGAACGCACGGCCCTCCTCGAGTGCGCGCTCGCGGACGTGGTCGGGCGCCGCCCGCCAGGCGTCCCAGTCGACGGTCCGGAAGTCGTGTAGAATGTACCAGCCTTCTTTGGTTCGCGGTGGTGTCCGTCGTTCCATGAACGCGCGTTAGGACGCGACCGACAAGAAGGGTCTGCTTCTGTCGTCAAAGTCACACCCGTCGAACGGCGGGTCCTCGAGGCGGTCGGGCGGGACCCGGCCGACGCTGGCGACCGAAACCCTTTACGTACGCCCGTTTAAACGGAGGGGCAATGCGGAAAAGCGGGCCGCCAAAGGGGCTCATCGCCTATCTCGTTCTCGAGTTGCTCGAGGAGCAACCCCGGTACGGCTACGAAATTCTCAAAGAGATCCGCGAGATCAGCGGCGGCCACTGGGAACCGTCCTACGGCTCGGTCTACCCCATCCTCTACAAGTTCGAGGAGAAGGGGTGGGCGGCCCGCATCGACCGCGAGGACGAACCCGACCGGAAATACTTCGAACTCACCGCCGACGGCCGCGAGGAACTCGAGGACCGACGCGGCGACTGTGCCACGACCGCTCGAGAGTTCGCCGACGTGATCCTGGGGTTCTTTCACGTCTACGCGGCGTTCTCGACGGACGATCGGTTCGACGTTCGCGAGAAAGACGGCGAGTGGTGCTTCGACGAGGAGTTCAGCGCGTGGATCGTCGAACAGGTCGTCCGCCACCACGAACACTACTTCGACGCCGAGTTCGAGCGGATCGAGGAGACGCCCGAGGAGTTCTACGAACGCCGCGGCGTCGACGACGAGTCGTGACCTAGCCCGCGAGCAGTCCCGGCCCGAACAGCATCAGGAGGAAACTGGCGAGCATCGTCAGGCCGACCGTCGTCGTCACGACCCGGACCATCCCGCGAGTCGCGTCGATCGGCAGCCGGGAGACGATCGCCTCCGTGCTGGTCCGCAGGATGTGCCCGCCATCCAGGGGGAACGCCGGAATGAGGTTGAAAAAGCCCAGCTGGACGTTGATCCAGCCGGTCCAGAACAGCAGGTTCGCGATCGCGAACACCGTCCCGTCGCCGAGGGCGGCGAGCGATCCCTGCACCTCGTAGAAGTTCTCGACGCCGCCGGTGAAGCCGGCGAAGTTGAACGGCAACATGCCGACGACGCCGATGATCGGCAACAGCAACGCGAGGCCGATCTTCCCGAGGAACGAGTCGGTGACGGAACCGAAGCTCCCCTCGCCGGAGCCGCCGAGCATCACGAGGTACTCGTCGGCGGGGTATAGCTGGACGCCGATCGCGGAGAGATCGAGTCCCGACGCGCCGGGGTTCGGCTGGACCCCGAGGAACGCACTGCCGGCCTGCTGGGCGTGTTCGCCGAGGGTGACGGTCTCTTCGACGCGTTCCTCACCGACGTACGCGACGAGGGCGATCTCGTCGCCCGGTTCGCGGTCGTCCAGTATCGACGCGAGGTCGTCGTAGGTGTGCGTCCGTTCTCCGTCGACGGACGTGATGACGACGGGGTCGTCGCTCGAGCCGAGTGCCGACTCGAGCGGGCCGTCCTCGACGAGGGTGACCGCCGCGCCGATGGGGACCTGACGCTCGACCAGCTCGTCTTCGCCGTCGGGGGAGACCGTCAGCGTGACGACCTCGTCGTCACCGACCGCCTCGTAGAACTCGTTTTCCGTCGCCACCTCCTGGCCGTCGACCGCGACGATCGCATCGCCGATGCTGAGTCCCGTCGGGCCGTTGTCCATCGCCGCGGTGACGAGCAGCGAGCGATCGACACTGGCGGTCTCCTCACCGTTTACCTCGACCTCGATCACCTCGCCGCCGGCGGCCTCGAGTCGCTCCTCGAGGTCGTCGTTACCCTCGACGGGGTCGCCGTTGATCGCCGTAATGCGGTCGTTGGGTCCGATGCCGGCGTCGGCCGCAGGCGAATCCGGCGCGACGCCGCCGACGGACGCCCCGGGAGCGACGGCTATCGACCCCGCTATGGGGCCGAACAGGAGGGCGAACACGAGGATCGTGACCACGAAGTTGTTGGTGACGCCCGCGGCGAACATCCGCGTCTGGCCGCCTCTCGAGGCGTCCTTGCTGCTTTTCTGGTCCGGCTCGACGAACGCGCCGATCGGAATGATCGCGAGCATCGCGACGCCCATCGACTCGATGTCGATGTCCTCGACGCGACAGAGCAAGCCGTGGCCGCCCTCGTGGACGACGAGGCCGACGAGCAGGCCGAAGACGATCCCGGGCGCCGCCGACAGCGGCAGGAAGTCGTTGACGCCGGGGATCACGAGCACGTTTCGTGGCTGCTGGACGTCCGTGGCCGGCTGGGGCGAGGTGATCGCCGCGATCGCCGCGAACAGGAGGAACGCGAACATCGCGACCATCACGACGAGCGAGATGCCGATGCCGACGTTGGCCCACGCACGCCAGAAGCGTTTCGGGCCGGAAAGCCAGTCGAGAAACGCACGGCCACGTTTCGTGTGGAAGGTGAGGATCGGCCCCTGCGTACCGACGTAACTCGGCAGCAGATTCGCGTTTCTGAGCGCGATGATCCCGGCCCAGTAGACGAACAGCCCGAGCAAAACCCACGTGATCGTCTCGGAGCCGAAAAGTTCGGGGGGCGAAATAAACACAGGGACGCCGTACTCCATCTATCACTACTCGGGGAGGCGCTCTCAAATGGCTTTTGTCTCTCGAGTTGTCGAAGACGAGTCGGCGAACAGTTCCGCGACCCGGTCGTCACACCGGAGAGAAACGGCCGACGGGGCTATCGTTCCCGTCGCAATCGGTCGACGACGAACTCGCGATCGACCTTCGCGAGGAACGGGCCGAGCTTCGGTCCCTGTTCGTCGTCGAAAAAGAGCCGGTAGCCGGCCGCGAAGAAGTCGCCGACCGGGACGTCGTGGCGTTTTGCGGTCTCGTAAATTTCGCCCTGGAGCGCGTCCGGCTCGAGGTCGTCGTCCGCCGCGACGAAGTCGGCGAGGTCGTCGAGCGCCGCCTCGGTGGCGGCGTCGAACTCGTGGTCCGGAAGCGTCGTCCGTTTGAGTTCGTAGTCGAACTCGTTGCCCGTCCGCCGGGCCCAGTTGCGGGCGCGGTCGACGCGGGCGAGTGCGCCGTCGACGGCCCACTCGGGGGCGTCGTCCGGGATGTGGCCTTCGCGGCGGGCGATCTCCTCGCGAAGGTCGGGGTCGTCGGTCATCCCGAGTACGGCGGCGAAGGTGTAGGGGAGCCGAATTCGATCTTCTCGAGGCTCGTCGACCACGAGCGGGTAGACGCGTTCGGCGAACTCGCGTTCGTCCTCGGTTCCCTCGAGTTCGCCGAAGTAGATGGCCTCGAAGCGGTCGAACTCGTCGACCAGCTGGTCGAGCCGTTCGACGCTGAAATCCCGGGCCTTCGAGGGATCTTTCGCGAAGAAATAGCGCAGGACGTCGGGTTCGATCAGCTCGAGGACGTCCGAGACGAGGATGACGTTCCCCGCCGACGAGGAGAACGGCTCGCCGTCGAGCGTGAACCACTCGTAGACCATCGGGACGGGCGGTTCCGTCTCGAGGACGTTTCGAGAGACGTCCTGGCCGCTCGGCCACGAGCCTTCGGCGTGGTCCTTGCCGAACGGTTCGAAGTCGACGCCGAGCACCTGCCACTGGGCGGGCCACTCGAATCGCCAGGGCATCTTGCCCTCGCGGATCGTCGCCGTGCCCTCGTGGCCACAGCCGTCGATCGTCTGATCGCCGGCGTCCATATCCGTACAGACGTAGTCGACGGTCGGCGGCTCGGCGTCCAGGTCGACACCAGTGACGGTTTCGGTTACCTTTCCACACGCCGAACAGATCGGATTGAACGGAACGTAGTCGCCGTCGGCGTCGACCGTGTCCTGATACTCGGCCAGCACCTCACGCGCGCGATCGGCGTGCTCGAGAACGTACCGGGTGATCTCGTCGAACTCCCCCGCTTCGTAGAGGTCGGTGTTCGAGAGGAGGTCGATCGGCACGTCGACGGCGTCGGCGCTGTCGGCGATGATCTGCGAGAAGTGCTCGCCGTAGGAGTCACAGCAGCCGAAGGGGTCGGGGATGTCCGTGTAGGGCGCACCGAGATTCCGGCCGAGTGCGCCGGCGTTGACGTCGCCTAAGTCGACGAGGGTGCCCTCGAGATCACAGAGGGTGCGGGGCAGTTTCCGGAGGGGGTCGCGGTCGTCGGCGGTGAAGACCTGCCGGACCTCGTGGCCGCGTTCCCGGAGGACCTCGGCGACGTAGTAGCCGCGCATGATCTCGTTGACGTTGCCGAGGTGGGGGACACCCGAGGGCGAAATACCGCCTTTGATGACGATCGGTTCCGACGGCTCGCGGTCGACGATTCGGTCGGCGACGTCGTCCGCCCAGAACGCGTGGTGTTCGTCACCGTCGTCGGCACGCTGGAGCGTGTAGGGACTCGCGTCGGCCTCGTCGACCCCGTCGGCTGGGTCCTCGTCGCTCATTGCTCGTTCTGGGCCCAGTAGGTCGGTTCCTCGCCGACGCCTTCCGGGACGACGTCGGTGCCGTCGTGGTCGCCGTAACGAACGGCTCGAGCGATCCGTTCGGGGTCGGTGCCGTCGAGGACGATCGTCCGCATCCCCGAGCGCTCGATGATCTTCGCCGCGAGTAAGTCGACGGGCGCCGAAGCGCCGGCGTTCATCTCGAGGCCGGCGATGACGTCGACGAGTTCGGTCGCGGTGAGCTCCGCGTACTTCGTCGCGTCGTCGTCCTCGTTGGGGTCGGCGCTGAAGACGCCGGGGACGCTCGTCGCGTAGACGAGCAGGTCGGCGTCGACGTACTCCGCGAGCGCGGCGCCGACGGCGTCGGTCGTCTGGGCCGGCGCGACCCCACCCATGACCGAGACGTCGCCCTGCCTGAGTGCCTCGCCGGCTTCCTCGTAGTCCTCGGCAGGGGCAGTGATGGTGTCCTCGCCGAGTGCGGCGATGAGCAACCGCGCATTGAGTCGCGTGACGTCGATTCCCAGCTGATCGAGTTCGATCTCGTTTGCCCCCAGCTCGCGTGCGGCGCCGATGTACTCGCGGGCGACGCCGCCGCCCCCGACGACGGCACCGACGCGACAGCCGTCCGCGACGAGGTCTTCGACGACGGCCGCGTGATCGGCCACCCGATCCCCGCCCGGCTCGGGCACGAGCACGCTTCCGCCGATTGAGACGACCACTTTCATACTAATCCGGTGTAGCCGGGTTGCTCTCTTAAGGATTGTCAACTGGCTGGCGGCCGTAGCGTGCGAGCACGAACCACTGGGGACCGGCCAGAGCGACCATCACGCCTCGAGCCCCGGGGTAAGCCACCTCGCGCCGGTTGTGAGTCGGTGCCATGGAGCGCGATCGAACCGGACGAGTGACCCGACCCCGACGCG
>LKMK01000028.1 GCA_001563805.1 Natrialbaceae archaeon B1-Br10_E2g2 | reverse complement strand
CGGAGGAGGAAGACGACGACGAACCACCGGAGGAGGAAGACGACGACGAACCACCGGCGGGCGAGGAGGATGAATTTTCGGACGATGAGATGTCTAAGAAAGAAAAGCGAAAGCAGAAGGCGAAAAAGGAAACCAAGACGGATTGTAACTAAGACTCGTTGCTACTAGCGAGTCAATCCGGGAGGGGCTGCTCGACCGGGCACCCGAACATGGTAGCTTCGGCGCCGCGGGCACCGTTGCGATTGTCGATCCTGATTCCAGGGAGTCGGCCAATTCAATATCAATGGGGCCGAGCGAGCGAACGCGACTCGGCGTCCCGCCCCTGTCAGCGTCTCGAGCCCGCGTTCCGTCACCGATCCCCCGAAACCGACGCCCGGCGACGAGAAAACTTACAAGGGGTGACTGACCAGCCGGCACTGAATGACCGACGATATGACCGTCGCGGAGGTCCTCGAGCGGGTGCGAGAACGCCGTCGCCAGAAGCGGTGTCCGGACTGCAGCAGCGTCGTCTCCGTCCGTGGGTTCCGTGGGGAGTACCGCTGGGAGTGTCGCGGCTGTGGCGCGCTCGGCATCGGCTACCGGACTCGAGCCGGGGCGCTCGAGGCCGTCCAGCAGCGACGACGACGGAATCGACGCTGAGCACCGGGTTCCGCCATCGATCGGCGGTTCGGCGGGCGATTACCGAAGGGCTCCCGAGAGGACTTTCGCCGCGACGAGCACCGGATCCCACGTCGTGTTGAACGGCGGCGCGTAGGCGAGGTCGTAGTTCTCGAGGTCGAAGACGGTGGCCTCCTCCGCGAGCGCCCCGACGATGGCGTGACTGCGGTGGACTGCGCCTTCGCCGTACTCGCTGACGAGGCTCGCACCCAGCACGCGGCCGGTCTCGCGGTCGGCGGTCAGCGTGATGGTGACGGTCCCGCCCGCCGGGTAGTAGCCGGCGCGGGAGTTCGCGTCGATCGTCTTCGTTACCGGGTCGAACCCGGCCGCGGTCGCCTCCTCGTGGTCGACGATGCCGGTTCTGGCTGCCTCGACGTCGAACGCTTTGATCGCCGCCGTGCCCGCAACGGAGCCGCCTTCCGTCGGGGTCCCGGCGACGGTTTGTCCGACGGCGCGGCCGTGGCGGTTCGCCGTCAGCGCCAGCGGGACGTAGACCGGCTCACCCGTAACCGTGTGGGTCGCCTCCGCGCAGTCGCCCGCGGCGTAGACGTCGGGGACGTTCGTCTCGCGGTAGGCGTCCGTCGCGATCGCCCCCGTCGGTCCGAGTTCGACCCCGGCGTCGGTGGCGAGCGCCGTCCGCGGCCGGACGCCGGTGCCGAGCAGGACCATCTCGACGTCGATCCGGCCGTCGTCGGTGACGACCGTCTCGACGGCGTCGTCTCCTGCGAGTTCGAGTACGTCGGCCCCCAGGTGGACGAGCACGTCCTCCTCCCGGAGGTGGTCGGCGACTGCCTCGCTCGTGGCCTCGCTGAACCCTTTCAGCACGCGATCGCCACGCTGGAACAGGTTCACCTCGAACCCGTTCGCGGCGAGCGCCTCGGCCATCTCGATGCCGATGTACCCGCCGCCGACGACGGCCACCGGGCCGGCACACTCCTCGAGATGTTGACACGCGGGGCCGCGGTCTGGCTGCTGGAACGTCTCCTGGCTACGGGCTCTCGCGACGTACTCGCGCAGTTCCTTCCCGTCGCTCATCGAGCCGAGCGTGTAGACGCCCTCGCGATCGGTGCCGTCGATCGGCGGCGCGATGGCTTCCGCGCCGGTCGCGATCAGGAGGTGATCGTAGGGCTGGACGATCGACTCGCCACCGTCGACAGGTTCGGCGGTCACCGTCCCCGCGTCGGGATCGATCTCGACGACCTCCTGTCCCGTCCGCAGGTCGATGTCCCGTTCCTCCCGGAACTCCTCGGGGGTCACCGACACCAGCGCCTCGAGCGACTGGATCTCGCCTTTCACGTAGTACGGCAGCCCGCAGGCGCCGTAGGAGACCCACTCGCCTTTCTCGAAGACGACGACCTCGAGGTCCGGGTCATCGCGTTTGGCCTTGCTCGCTGCAGACATGCCCGCCGCGTCGCCGCCGACGACGACGAAAGAGTCCGTCATGGTCATACCCACTATCGGCGCGACTGTAACTGTGGAGGTCGATTGCCCCGTGCGTGGAGCGCGATCAGATCATTTATTCCGCTGGACGCCGATTTTCGGACGGCTCATGAAGAATCTCAGGACGGGACTGAGCTACGGAGATGTACTGCTCGTTCCGCAGCGGTCGCCCGTCGATAGCCGACGGGACGTCGACCTCTCGACGACGCTGACGCCAGGAATCGATCTCGAGACGCCGCTCGTCTCGGCAGCGATGGATACGGTGACGGAAGCCGACCTCGCCATCGCGCTGGGGGAGGCCGGCGGCATCGGGACGATCCACCGGTTTCTCACGGTCGACGAACAGGCGAGCGAGGTCGCGAGGGCAGCCGACGCCGGCGTCCCGGTCGCCGCCGCCGTCGGGATCAACGAGAGCTACGTCGACCGCGCCGGGGCGGTCCTCGAGGCCGGCGCGGACGCCGTCGTCGTCGACGTCGCACACGGTCACTTAGAGCGCACCCTCGAGGCCACCGAGACGCTTCGATCGACGTATCCGGACGCCGATCTCGTCGTCGGGAACGTCGCCACGCCGGCAGGCGTCGAGGACCTCGCCGAGGCCGGCGCGGACTGCGTGAAAGTCGGCGTCGGCCCGGGCTCACACTGTACCACCCGGAAGGTCGCCGGCGCGGGCGTCCCGCAGCTGACCGCCGTCGACGACTGCGCCGACGTCGCTCGAGAGCTCGGGGTTACGATCATCGCCGACGGTGGCATTCGGACCTCCGGTGACGCCGTGAAGGCGCTGATGGCCGGTGCCGACGCGGTCATGATGGGGAGTCTCTTCGCCGGTACCGAGGAGGCACCGAGCGAGGTCGTCGAGATCGACGGCGTCCGCTACAAGCGCTCGCGCGGAATGGCGACGACCGCTGCCGCCGAGGAACGGTCCGATAAAGACGAGGACGTCCGCGCGGACGAGGGAGTCGAGGGGCTGACGCCGTACAAAGGCCCCGTCGCCGACGTCGCGACGGAGTTCTGTGCCGGAATCAGATCGGGGCTCTCCTACTGTGGTGGTAACACGATTCTCGAGGCTCGAGCGGCCGCCGAGTTCGTCCGCGTGGCCCCGAGCGCGAGGGAACGGGAAGGGTCACACACGGACAACGAGTGGGAAACCGTCAGCGTCGACAGCGTCGACTACGCTGCGGCGGGCGACGACGACTGACCATGGAATCGATCACGTCCCCGGAACGCCCGCGGCGTCGAAGGTCGTAACCCCGACCGTCGCGAGGACGTACAGTACCACGATGACGGCGAGCCACGCGACCAGCGTGATGCCGGCGGCGTCGATCCACCCGCCAGGATACCGGCGCTTGATCAGCGCCAGGTACGCGAGCAGGACGATCACCGGGCCGAGCAGTGGAATCCAGCCGACGAAAAAGCCGACGACGCTCCAGACGATCGCGCCCAGCAGGGCCGTCCAGACCGCGTACGTGAAGTCGCTTACGTCGACGACGACTCTGGCACCGACGTGGATACCGAGGGCACCGATCAGCAGACTGACGACGAAGACGACGAGGCTGTCGATCATACCCACTCGTTACGGACGGAGCATCAAGTCAGTACCCACCGACCGCGCTCGGAGGTCCGGATTGGCACGAGACGCTCGGAGGATCACAAATCCGTGTGTGGTCTCCGGAAGCCTGGGACTCGAGCCCTCTTAGAACTCCTGGCTCGCTTTCGTCCAGATGCTCATCGCCCGGCTCTTCGCGCGCTCGATCCGGACTCGAAACCGTCGCTCGTCGTCTAAGTCGATCGTGATGCGCTCGACGTCGGCGACGTACCGGGCTTTCCGGTGGCTCCCCTGACGGAGGCCGACGGTCTCGTCGACCAGCGAGGCGTCTGTCAGCCGGTCGAGCTTTCGATACGTCGTCGACAGCGGGAGGCCGGTCTCCTCGGCGACCTCGTCGACGGTCTTCGGTTCCTCGAGCACCGCGACGATCTTCCGGCAGCCGTCGTCGTCGAGGGCGCCGACGACCGTCTCGACGTCCGGCTCTTCTCCCGCCGACGAGAACTCGAGGGTCATAGGCGTACGAACACGTACGGGTCGGAGCCTCAAGACAGGTTTGGTCACCTGGCTGATCTATCGGGGACGATCCGTCGCCGTCGCCTCGAGTCGACCCTCCGGGACGGGTACCTACATGTACGACCGGGCCCAGTGGTGGCCTATGAGCGACGACACGCCGTCCAACTCGCCCGTAGAGCGGACCCCGGGTCGCGGCCACAGCCCCGAGGCACAGCGCATCGAACCGTCGGCGCCCGAGGAGTTCGGCCTCGTCCAGGTCTGGTGGGGCGACGGCAAGGGGAAGACGACCGCGACGTTCGGGATGGGACTGCGCGCGGCCGGCCACGGCTATCGCGTCCACGTTCTCCAGTTCATGAAAGGCGGCGCCTCGAGCGTCGAGGCCGTCCGCGGGGAGTACAACGCCATCGAGGCGCTGCCGGGGATGAGCTACGAGAATCTCGGCCACTACGGCTGGCACGGAATGGCCGACGGAAGCGACGAGGCCGACCACGAGGCCGAGGCCCAGGCCGGCCTCGAGCGCGCCCACGAACTGCTCGAGGCGGCAGCCGAGGCCGACCTCGACGCGCCGATCGACCTCGACGCGCCGGCCGAAGACGGGATGCACATGCTGATCCTCGACGAGGTACTCTACGCCGCCGATCGAGGCCTGATCAGCCAGGACGACGTCCACGGCCTCCTCGACGCCAAACCCGACGACCTCGAGTTGGTCCTCTCGGGCAGCCACACGGAGCCGACGTACCTCGAGGACCGGGCCGACCTGATCACGAACGTCCGCAAGGTGAAACACCCGATGGAGGACGGCCAGCGCGCCCGACGCGGGACGGAGTACTGATCGGCGACCAGTCTTCCCCGCGGGCGGGGTCCCAGCATCGTTATTACCGATCGCTCGTAACGGTTCGCCGAGCGATGGTCGCGATTCGAGTCGACGGGCTGTGTAAATCGTACGGAGCCGTTCGCGCGGTCGACGGGATGGACCTCACCGTCGACCGCGGGGAGCTGTTCGGGTTTCTTGGCCCCAACGGCGCCGGTAAGACGACCACGATCCGGGCGCTGACCGGACAGGTACGCCCCGACGCGGGAACGATTCGCGTCCTCGAGACCGACCCGGCCGTCGAGCCGCTCGAGACGCGCCGGCAGGTCGGGATCCTCCCCGAACAGGGATCGCCGCCGAGTTTCCTCACCCCCCGGGAGTACCTCGAGTTCGTCGGCCGGATCCGCGACCTCGATCCGGACACCGTGGCCGAGCAAATTGCGCTGTGGGCCGACCGCCTCGGCTTTCAGAGCAAACTCGAGACGCTGCACACGGACCTCTCGCGAGGCCAACAGCAGAAGGTGATGATCGCGCAGGCGTTCGTTCACGAGCCCGCAGTGGTGTTTATCGACGAACCGCTCGCGAACCTCGATCCGATCGTCCAGGAGGTGGTCAAGCGCTTCCTCGTCGCGTACGCGGCCGAGGGCAACGCCGTCTTCGTCTCGACGCACAACATCGACGTCGCCGCGGAGATCTGTAGCCGCGTCGGGATCGTCGCCGACGGCCGACTCGTGGCCGAACGGACGCCCGGGGCGGACGACGAACCGCTGCTCGAGGTCTTCCTCGACTCCGTCGACGACGCGGACGCCCGGGACGTCCCCGCCGGAGACCTGATCGAACGATGAGCGACGCTCCCGACGGGCAGTTTCGAACCGCCCGGGCAGTGTTCGTCGCGCTCGCGCTCGAGGAGTGGCGGCTCCACACGCGTCTGTTCGGTGGGTGGCGCTTCGCCGCGTTTCCGGTCCTGATCGCCGGGCTCGCCGTCGGCGCGACCGTAGCGCTGCTCGAGACCGGCACCGATCCGGCGACGATCTCCCTCGGCGTCCACGTCCTCGCGGTCGGCTTCGGGCTCTACAGCGGTACCGCAGGCTTTGCAGGTTCTGACATGCTCGAGAACGTCTTCGGACGGCTCAGCCTGGTGCTCTCGACGGCCGAGACGCTCCCGCTCTCGCGGCGGTGGCTCCTCGGCGCGTTCCTGCTGAAAGACGCCGCCTTCTACGCGCTCGTCTTCGTCCTGCCGATGGCCACCGCGGCGATTCCGCTCGGTGGCCTCACGGCGGGAGCAATTCCGGCCGTCAGTGCGCTGTGGCTCTCGCTCTCGCTCGCGTTCGTCGCCGGGATGGCGCTCACCGTCGCTGGCATCGCGCTCCGGACGCGGGGCGTTCCTGGGTGGGCCATCGTGGGAGCGATCGCCATCCTCGCGGGTACCGTCTGGACCGCCGGGGAGCCGGGCCTGCTCCGGTCGATACTGGTCCCGCTCGAGGCACCGTTGCCCGTCGCCGCCGGTCTCGTCGTCGCCACCGTCGCGGTTGCCGTCGGCTCGCTCGTGCTCTACGACCCGGCGTACGCCCGGCCGGACCGAACCGCCAGCGACCGCTTCGCGAGTCTGGCGGACGCGCTGCCGCTCGAGGACGACGCGCTGGTTTCGAAGACCCTCCTGGATGTCTCGCGGTCGTCCGGCGGCGTCTGGAAGCCCTTCGTCTCCGCCGCCATCCTCCTCGCGCTCGTGGCCGGACTCGTCGGCGTCGTCCGCGAGATCACCGGCATCGAACCCGCACCCGGGATCTTCTTCGGCGCCGTCCTCGGGCTCTCGGCGTTTACGACGTACAACTGGCTCACCCAGTTCGACTCGCTCGAGGCCTACCTCGTCTACCCGGTCTCGATCGAGGCGGTCTTCCGGGCGAAACGCACCGCGTTCGTCCTCGTCGGCACGCCCGCCGTCTTCGTCCCCTACCTCGGCGCCGTCGTCTGGTTCGAGGCGACGCTCCTCGACGCCGCCGTCGGCGCACTTCTGCTCGCGGGCTACGGCCTCTACTACTACGGCCTGACCGTCTACGTCGCCGGCTTCGATCCGAACGAGTTCCTCTTCGACGCCGTCCGCTTCGGCGCGTTCACCGCCGGCGTGGCCGTCGCCGTCGTCCCGACGCTCGTCGCCGGCTTCGTCGTCGTCCCGCCGTCGCCGTCCGTCGCGGCTGCGCTGGCGGGCTCGAGTCTCGGATTCGGGGCCGTCGGCTACGTCCTCTCGAGTCGGGCCGGCCCGCGCTGGGACGCGCGGTATCGGGCGCGGTGAGCCGGACGGGTCGCTCGAGGCCCCGCTACACGAACGGCTCACGCGCTGCGAGCAGGTAGATGCCGACGACCGTCGATACGAGGAGTGCGAAGAGAGATCCGTCGAGGAGGCCACCGAGGGCGTTGATCCCCAACAGCACGTACGCCCCGATCCACGCCCACCGTCTGGTCACCACGAGGCCCCACGCCACCACGGCGTAGCCCCCGGAACCGACACCGAGGACCAAGGCGGCGCCGAGCTCGCCGCCGAACACCGCGACGAGCGCGCCGAGTATCTGTATCAGGGCGACGAGCCAGCCGACGAGGGCGAGGACGAGCACGCCAGCCGGGGCCCCGTCGTCGCCTCGCTGGTCGTCGGTTCGTCGGTCGGCCGATTCGGCCATCGAACACACCGAGAATCGGCTCGGTATAAAAACCCGCGATCGTGGCCCGGCTCGAGCGCACCCGTCAGGTGCAAGCCGCACCGAAACCGTCCAGTACGTTGATAGACGACCCATGAAGGTCGTTTTCAAACCGGGCAACGCCTACGAGGAGATCAACTGTTTCGACTTCCGCGAGTACGACTACGGGATCGTCCTCCACGACGAGCAGGGGTACAACATCGGCTACGTTCCCCACGAGATCCTGAGCCACATCGAACCCCACGACGGCGAGCGAGTCGCCTTCGAGGGCGGCCAGCCGCCGGAACGGGCCCACGACGAGGAGTGATCGGGAGGAACGGACCCGCCCTCGAACCGACAGGACGATAGCACGGGCCACGCGAGTACCAGCTAACGCGAATGACTCGGACCCTCCTCGTCGCCGGGACCGCGAGCCACGTCGGCAAGTCGACCATCGCTACGGGACTCTGTCGACTGCTCGCAGACCGGGGCGTCTCGGTCGCCCCATTCAAGGGCCAGAACATGAGCAACAACGCACGCGTCGTCCTCCGGCCGGACGCCGCCCTCGACGAGGCAGCGTCCGGGTCGGAGCCGGCCCGCGACCGCTGGGGCGAGATCGGCGTCTCGCAGTTCGTCCAGGCTCGAGCGGCCCGCACGACGCCGACGACCGACTGTAATCCCGTCCTGCTCAAACCCCGCGGGGACGGCGAGAGCCAGCTCGTCCTGGGCGGCCGTGCCGTCGATCACTTCAGCGCGGGCACGTACTACGAGTCTCACTGGGAGCGAGCGCGCGACGTCGCGGAAGCTTCGTTCCGTCGGCTCGCGGCCGACCACGACGTCGTCGTCGCCGAGGGTGCGGGCAGCATCGGCGAAATCAACCTCCACGATCGGGACCTGGCGAACGTCGAGACGGCCGAGTTCGCCGACGCCGATGTCCTCCTGCTCGTCGACATCGAACGCGGCGGCGCGTTCGCGAGCCTCTACGGTACCATCGAACTTCTCCCCGACGACCTGCGCGAGCGGATCGTCGGCGCGGTCATCACGAAGTTCCGCGGCGACCCGTCACTGCTCGAGCCCGGGATCGAGGAGATCGAGTCCCGGACGGGCGTCCCGATCCTCGGCGTGGTCCCCTACGCCGACCCCGGATTGCCGGAGGAAGACAGCGTCGGCCTCCCAGGGCCTGAAGAGCGGAGGGTCCAGGGCGGCGACGATGGAGTGCCCGAGGACCGTCGGCTCCGGATCGCCGTCCCGCGTCTGCCCCGGATCTCGAACGCCACCGACCTCGAGGCGCTGGCGGCCGAGCCCGGCGTCTCGGTGGTCTACGTCCCCGTCGATCCGGACGCGCCGGTCGACGAGCGTGCGCTCGCGGACGTCGACGCCGTCGTGCTCCCGGGGACGAAGAACACGGTCGACGACCTGCTCGCCCTCCGGGCGGCCGGCTTCGCCGACGTGCTGGCGTCGTTCGACGGCCCCGTCGTCGGCCTCTGTGGGGGCTACCAGCTCCTCGGCGAGCGGATCACCAACGCCGCCCTCGAGGGAACGGGGAGCGAGGACGTCGTCGAGGGCCTCGGCTTGCTGCCGGTCGAGACGCGGTTCGAACTCGACAAACGACTCGAGCAGACCGAGGTGCCGATCGACGCGAGCGCGAGCCCGTTACTCGAAGGGGCGACGGGGACGGCCTCGGGCTACGAGATTCACGCCGGTCGGACCCGCCCGCTGCCCGATGCCGACGTGGCGCGGCCGTTCGGCGACTCGAGCGCCGCCTGTGGGTGGGTCCTCGGGACCTACCTCCACGGGCTGTTCGACAACGACGGCGTTCGCGAAGCGTTTCTCGGCGGCGTCGCGGGGAGGGCCGGCGTCGACCGCCCCGCTCCCGGCGAGTCCACCCCCGCCGACGGTGGCGCTGCGTCGGGAGCGTCGTCCCTCGACGGCAGGACGCCGTACGACCGAGCCGCGACGCTGGTTCGTGAACACGTCGACCTCGAGGCGCTCGGGGAGCCGTTCGGGTGATACGGATCGGTACAACGTGTTACCAGTGATCACTGCTCCGTCGGAGCGATCAGCGGTGAAGAATTGTAATAGACCGTGTGAAAAGAGCCGGCGACCGTCGACTGGCTACCGCGGCTCTCCGCGATATGTCCCGAGGAGTTCCTCGAGGATGATACACTCCTGGTCGGTCGAGTCGTAGTGGGTGTCGATGAAGCGTTCTGCAGCCTCGTAGTTGCCACGAAGGCCGTGTTTGCGCACGGTGATGACGGCGTCCAGAAAGAAGGTCCCGCCGTCGGCACCCAGGGCCATGGCGTGGTCTTCTCTGGTGATGTCGAGTTCGGTCTTGATCTCGTCGAAGTTGAACGTCTTGACGTCGTGATCCGGGTTGATGAGCGTGAGGACGTACTCCGCTGAGAACCGGTAGAACTCGGATTTACTCTCGAACATACCGTCTTGGACGAGCGTATCGATCTCCTCGACCACCTCGTCGGGATATCTGACGGTATCTTTGGCCATGTGTGAGGATTGGTCACTCCTCGATAATCACTGTTTCGGGAACATTTCGTCCAGTGGGAACGTCCCGGACGCTGACTGGAATTTCCTGCCCGTTCGAATCGAAGGGCGGGCCAACGACGGTATCGCCGCAGTCCGCCACCGGGAGTCTGCAACCGGGCTGTCAAACGCAACTACCCACAAATTTATTATTTATCACGTAGAACGACTGAGATGCAATGGCAGACGCAGACGAAATCCGTGACCAGATGATCGAGGCGTTCGAGGGTGCAGAGTATCCGGTTTCGAGTCCGATGGACCTCGTGCCGGCACTGCCGGACGGCCCGGGAACCAAATTCGAATCGGGCGAGTTCTCAATGACCGCGATGGAACTGAACACGAAGACGTCGGGCGGTGATTTCCCGTACGACGACGTCGAGCCGCTCGTCGACGACATCATCGACGACCTCAAAGATCAGGGCGAACTGTAGCGGACGACCGCTCCCCCGGCAGTGACGTTCCGAACGCTCATCCGACTGATCGACGCCCACCGGGAGTCTGGCATGGTCCGTCCTCGAGTCTTGACCAGCAGTCACCACTGCTAGTCGAACCGTGTGGGTCGTATTCGCTCGAACCGTCAGATACTTATCCAATTCCGTGATCGAGTTGCAAAAGGACAGTCGTCCCGTGACGAACGGGTATCGGGCCGGTCCGCTCGACACGTATGATTGGCGAAACGCGGGCGAACCTGATCGGGATCGTGACGGATAGTGGACGGAGCCATCTGTGTGACCGGCTCGAGTCGGAGACGTCGGCGACGGTTCGGCCGATCCCGGTCTCGGACCTCGAGGACATCCTCTCGGAGCAGTCGCCGGACGCGCTGGTCTTCGAACAGGATTGTCCCGAGACGGTTCGTGACTGCCTCGAGTGCGTTCGAGCGGCGACGGCGGTGCCGACGGTCGTCGCGCCACGGACCGGCTCCGAACCGATCGCGGCTGCGGCGGTCCGAGGTGAGGCAACGGAGTATGCACCGCAGGATCGGGACGAGACGATCGAGCGGATCCTGGAGGCGATCGAAACCGACGGCCCGACCGAGAACGGCAACGACAGGCGATCCTACCATCGGCTTCTCGCGAACGAACTTCCCGACGAAGCGTTCCTTATCGACGAAACCGGGACGTACCTCGAGGCAAAAGTGCGACCGGAGTCGGGGGATCTGTACACGCTCACGGCGGAGGAACTGACGGGCCATCGGGTAGCAGACGCCTTTTCCGACGACGTGGCACGCCGGCTGCAGGCCTGTCTGAACCGAGCGATCGAAACGGAGCAGGTACAGACGATCGAGTACGAGGCGATGACGACGGAGGGGAACCGCCAGTTCGAAGCCCGGGTCGTCCCCACGGAGGAGCGAATCGAGGGCCGACGCGCCGTCGTCTGGCTCGCCCGGGACGTCACCGAACGGGTCCGACGGGAACGACGGCTGCGCTCCCGGCAGGCCGAACTCGAGACGCTCAACCGGATCAACGCGGTCGGCCGACGGGTGATCGAGACGCTGGTGGAGATGCCCGGGCAGAACCGCCTCGAGCAAGAGGTCTGTAGTCAGCTCGTCGACTCGGAGCTGTACTGTGGCTCCTGGGTCGCCGAACTCGGCCCGGACGACGACCTGCGCTACCGGACCGGCGCCGGCGACGCCGACGCCTCCCTCGAGTGCGTCCGAACCGCCGCCGGTGAGCTCGAGAGCCCGGCCGCCGAGGCGGCTCGCTCCGGCGACGTCGAGACGGTGACGAACGTCCTCGAGGCGAACGCGCTGCCGGAGCCGCTGCAGGAAGCCGCTCGCGAGGACGACGTCGGAGCCGTCGTCGCCGTTCCCATCACCCACGAAGGCGCGACCTACGGCATCCTCTCGGTCCTCTCGGGCCGTGAGGACGCGTTCAGCGAGACCGAGAGATCAGCCTTCGAGCTGCTCGGCGAGACGATGGGGTTTACGATCATGGCGATCAGGAACCGCCAGCTCCTGTTTTCGGACTCGGTGGTCGAACTCGAGTTCCGGATCGACGGCGGTGACACCTTCTCGTTCGACCTCACCGAGGCCTACGACTGTACCTGCTCGCTCGAGTGGACTGGCACGACCACCAGCGGACGGACCTACCAGTACGTGACGATCGACGGGCTCGACGGCGAGACGGTCCTCGAGGAGGCGACCGCACACGACTCCGTCGAGGAGTGTCGACTCGTCCACGACGGCCCCGAGCAGTGTACGATCGAGCTCCGCCTGGCCAAGTCAGGCGTTCGGACGCTCACCTACCACGGCGTCACGATCCGTGACGTCAGCGTCGAGAACGGCGTCGGCACCTGTCTCGTCGAGGTGTCACAGGACGCAGACGTCCGGACGGTCGCGGCCGCCCTCGAGAACATCTACGAGAACACGGAACTCGTGGCCCGGCGAGCGGTCGACCGGCCGGTCCGGACTGCAGCCGAGCGACGGAACCGGATCCTCGACGAACTCACGGACCGACAGCTCACGACGCTTCGACTCGCATACTACGGTGGGTTCTTCGAGTGGCCCCGCGAGAGCACCGGCGAGGAGATCGCCGAGGCCATGGACGTCACCCCGCCGACGATGCACCAGCACCTGCGCAAGGGGCTCGAGACGATTCTTCGTGAATTCTTCGACGGCGGAGGCAGTCGGGCCGAGTGAGCTACGTGGGGTCCGTGGCGTCCCCTCGAGAGGGCGTGTCGCGGTCCGACGCTACGCTCTCCGGTCCGGTCGGCCCACGACGGGGGGATCGGCTCGAGGCCGCGCTGGTGGAACGGACCACGCGGGCGCGGTCGTTTTCGACGCGGACTTCGAACCAGCCTGGGAGCGTGGCGGGGTCGACGCGCGTGAGCATCACCAGATTGGTCTCGTCGACTGCCACGAGCAGTCGAACCGGGCCGTAGCTATCGTGCTGGCTGAGACAGCGCCGCCAGCACCCCGAGTCGGTCCGGCGTCGAACCTGCCAGTCGGTGTAGTATCGACCGTCGGACCCCGCAAAGAGGGCCTCGACGACGTCCGCTACGGCGGCCATCCCACCACCCGTGATCGATCGGCCCCCGTCGGGGCTCGAGCGCCTGCTGCATCCATTCCCGTCGGGTACGAACCCCCGGTGGGCCATCCCCCCTCGGGTTAATATCGGCGACCTTTAAGAGATCGTGACTCTCTTCCGATCGAGAACGCGTACGGGCGAGTGCGCGTCGGTAGCGGTACGTCAGCTACCAACGGCTGAAGCCGTTGGCTTGTCGGTGGACTCCCGTTCTGCCGACACGTAGTCGTCGGACGCCACGTCAGTCGCGTTCACGGTCATCGCCCCCGACTTCAGGGCGTACTGACAGAACGCCCCTCCAGCGGGGGGCTTCTGCCCTCGCTGGAGTTTGAGTGCGAGTTTTCGGGCGATATTTTTCGCCGCATTGTAGTCGGCGTTCACCAAGTACGAACAGTCGAGACACTGGAAGTGCTGGCCGTCACGATTCTCTTCGAGCGTACAGCCACACTTCGAGCATTGTTGGCTGGTGTAGGATGGGTCGACTGTTTCGACCACGATGCCAGCCAGTTCCGCCTTGTGTTCGGTCTGTTCTTGCAGTTCGCGGAACGCCCACTGCTGGAACTTCTTGCCGTCGCTGATACGCGCTCGAATCTGCTCCAGGTCCTCGAAGGCGATGTGCGTACAGCCGTGGCGCTTGGCTTCCGCGACGATCTCTTTGGAACACTGGTGCAGGTAGTCTCTACTCCAGCGACCGAACCTGTCGCCAATGCGCTGGAACGTTAGGTGGGAACTCCGTGTCCCGGTCTGTTGTAGGCTGGCCCGTCGTTTTTCGAACTCGCGGCGCTGGTGGTTGAGGTAGTCGGCGTTCCCGGCGAATGCACCCGTTGAGGTCACCGCAATGTGGTCCTCAACGTTGCAGTCCACGCCAAGCACGTTCGAATGCTCGGCTTTCTCAGGACGTTCAACGTCGAGTTCCCGTTCCATTGCAGCGTGCAGGTAGAACTCGTCGGCTTCGCTGTCGTAGTGGACGGTGCTGGTCGAAAAGGAGTAGTCGTCGTTCAGCAGGTACTCACCGTGTGGTGTCCCGGCAGGATCGTCGGGCAGGTCGTATTCGCATTCGACTCTGCCGTTGACGGTGGCGAGACTGACTTTGTCTCGGTAGTAGGTGGCGGCCCGCTTGTCGTAGACGATGCTGAACGTGTCGTACTCTGGCTTGCTGGTGTTCTCGCCGTCAGCAAGCCGGTCAATGCAGTTGTCGATGTCGTCAGTGGCGCGTTTGATCGCCTTCTGGACGAGGTTCGCGTGCAGGTAGTCTGTTTCTTCACGAAGGTCGTCGTAGATGTCGGCTTCGGCTTCGCTCTTGCTGGTCACGCAGTCCTCGTCGGGGTACCGCCACGCCCAGTCTGCGGTGCGGTTCGCGCAGTACTGGAATTTGTCGTTGGTGGCGTGGAGGTCACTCTTGCGGTCGTCAGGCACGTCGAGACGGACGCGAACCGTTCGAGTCACCTCCCACGCCATGTACGTCACAGTAATGGTCACTCTTTGTTAATATTTTTTCACAGCGTTAGGGAGTCGGCAATGCTGTGTTCGGTGGATTGCTTCGCGGAGCGTACGCGCTTCCTCCCACGGCTAAAGCCGGTGGGCTTCCGCGCTGTTACCGCTGTGAGCCGCAGCCGGAGCTCTGGGGGAGCGACGCGATCGAACCGAGAGAAAGCTTCGAACGGACCTGTCGATTGTCGTCCCGGACAGCCGCCGTTACTCGCTCTCGTCGTCGTCTTCGTCGCCGCGGGCGAAACTCGTCTGTGCCTCGGCGCCCTCGTCGCCACCCGCACTGGGGCCTTCGATGAGCGACTCGAAGTCGTCGACCTCGTCGTACTGGTCCTGGTAGACCAGGGCGGCCTTCCCGAGCGAGGAGATCTCGTAGAGGCCGGAGCGCTCGGCCGGACCGATCTTCCGAACGAGGCCGTAATCTTCCAGCACGGGCAATCTCGTGTTGATGTTCTTCCGGCTCTTGCCCGTGTGGGCTGCCAGATTCGTTGCGACGTTTCGTCCTCTGTCCTCGAGCGCCTCCAGGATCAGGAAATCAGTTGGTTGGCGAAGCTTCACGTGTGGTCACTCTCGTACCGAACCTTTATTTCCAGTGGTAACTAAGGCTTTCGGCCGAATCCCGTTTCGAAGTCACCGATAGCACCCGGTGGTGGTCTCCAGTCGCGAGCCTACGGGGTCGCACTCGGGGGGGACTCGAGGAGGGCGAGCCCGTCCGAGTAGAGCCAACGCAGGAACGTCGCCACGTCCGCTGGAGACCGAACCGACGCGGACGCGGCGGTTGGCTCGTCGGTGCCGACCCGGACGCCGATTCCGTCGGGTTCGACCGCGCGAAACGCGGACTCGTCGGTGACGTCGTCGCCCACGTAGACGACGACGGTGTCCGGCGGGAGGTCGGCGGCGATCAACTCCACGGCGTCTCCTTTCCCCCACCCGATCGACGGCCCGATCTCGAGGATGCACTTGCCGGTCGACAGCTCGAGGTCGTCGCCGCCGATCCACTCGACGACCTCGCGTGTGGCCCGGCGGACGATCGGGCGACTCGCCGCGGGGACGGACCTGAGATGAACCGTCCCCGTGAGGCGTTTGTTCTCGATGCGGACGTTCGCGACGGACTCGAGGACCGTCTCGAGGACCGCACAGACGGTGTCGACGTGGGTGGCTCGTTTCCTGGCGATCGGGTGGACCGCAAGCGAGCCCTCGCGAACGAGTTCGAGGCCGTGGTTGCCGGCGTAGACGCTCGGCCCGTCGATCCGGTCGCGAACGTCGGCCAGTGCACGGCCGCTGACGATAGCCGTCGTCACCGCGGGGTCGGCGGCGAGTCGCTCGAGAATCCGCTCCGTCTCCGCGAGCGGCGTCGCCGCGTCCGGGTCGTCGACGATCGGTGCGAGCGTCCCGTCGAAGTCGAGACAGGCGAGCAGATGCGACGCCCCCTCGAGCGCCGATCGGAGGGTCCGACGGTCGTCTTCGAGCGGGTCGGGCAACGACCCGGTCTGACTCGCGTTCATACTGGCGAGGGTCGTTCACGTGGGCCACCGTCGGAATCACCATCGCTCGAGGCCGACCGCCGGTCGCCGTGAACCCGTCGAATCCAGTCGAACTGGGTCGCCATCCACTGCGCTAAGTCGGCGTCGAAGACGCGGTTTCGAAGGGTGTTCATCCGCCGCCGTCGTTCGTGGCTGGGCATCGAGGTCGCTCGCTCGAGCTGGTCGGCGATCCCCTCGACGTCAGCCGGGTCGATCGTCAGCGCGTGCGATCCCAGCCGCTCGTGGACGCCCGTACGGTCGCTCAGGAGCAAGACGCCCTCGCCGTCGACCTGCGAGGCGACGTACTCCTGGGCGACCAGGTTCATCCCGTCGAGCAACGGGCTCACGACCATCACGTCCGCCCGGCGGTAGAGCCGACAGAGCCGGTCGCGCTCGAGGTAGGCTTCGGTGTAGACGATCGGTTGCCAGTCGTCGGTCTCGAACCGGGTGTTGATACGTTCGACCTCGCTTCGGACGAGATCGCCGTACCGTTCGTAGGCCGGAATGTCGGTCCGCGACGGCGCCGTCTTCTGGACGAAGGTGAACGCCCCGCGCCAGTCCGGGTTGCGTTCGAAGAAGCGTTCGACGGCGGCCAGCCGTTCGGGGATCCCCTTCGAGTAATCGAGCCGGTCGACCCCGAGCCCGACGACCGCATCGGGATCGACACCCAGTTCGGACAGCACCGACTCCGCGGTTGGGTCCGCCGTCCGCGCGTTCCGGTCGTAGGTGTCGGCATCGATTCCCATCGGCGTCGAGACGACGCGCGTCGTTTCACCCGCGTAGTCGACGGTCCGGTTCGCGTGATCGACCGTCGCGTCAGGGAGAAATCGGGCCACGCACTCGAGGAACTCCTCGACGTACCGGTCGACGTGGAAGGCGAGTAAGTCGGTGCCACAGAGCCCCTCGAGCAGTCGGTCACCGGCCGGACAGTGTCCGAAGGTCTCCGGCGTCGGCCACGGGACGTGCCAGAACTGGGCGACGGTCACCGACGCCGGCGTCGACTCGGTGACCATCCGCGGGGCGAGCGCGAAGTGGTAGTCCTGGATCCAGACGATCGACTCGTCCGTCGCGTGCTCGACGACCGCGTCGGCGAACCGTTCGTTGACCGTCCGATACCACTCGAAGTCGTTCGAACGGTACTCGACGAGGTCCGGGAACTCGTGACAGAGCGGCCAGAGGACGCGGTTGCTGAACCCGTAGTAATACGAGTCGACGGCCTCCGCCGAGAGGTCGATCCGGCGGAGGGTGTACGACTCCTCGCCGGGTGGGACGGCGACGCAGTTGTCGTCGTCGGTCACCTCGAAGTCGGCCTCGCCGTCGCCCCAGGCGATCCAGGTTCCGCTCGCCTCCTGGACGACCGGGTCGAGGCCGGCGGTCAGTCCGCCGGTCGGCTCGTCGACCGTCAGACCCCGCTGTCGATCCGCGATCGATCCCTCGCCGTCAGTCGCCGTTCCATCCTCGCCCCCGCTCGTCGCGTCCGGCTGCTCGGTTGCGTACTCGTGGCGGTACGGTTGCCGGTTCGAGACGACGATCAACGAACCGGGACACCTGGTACCGCCGTCGGTCGAATCGCCGGTCGCTCGGCCGTACCCGTCGGCCCGTAACTGGTACGTACTCGAGTCGGTCGACGACAGTCGCTCCTCGGGAATTCGCATTCGCTGCGAGTAGACTGCTCCCCGACGGGTTGCTTCACGGCCTGCATCCGCATGGAGATCTTGTCCGTCAGCCCAGCGAAGTCGGGGTGAACTACCCACTGTCGGGCGCTAGGGCGACCATACCGGCGGAAACCGATACGCCTCTCACCCACGGGCGGTCGAACCCGTCGTCGCTCGTCGCTCGACGAACCGTCGCTGGCCAGCTTCCCCACCGATCTCGAGGACTACGAGCAGCGATCCGACCGTACGACTCGCTTCGCGACCGGGCGTCGAACGGCCGGGAGCAACGGACACCGAATCGATGCCTCGAGGGGTCAGCCCCGGGCGGGGCTGGGGCCGTCAGTAGTAATAAAGCTCGAGTTCGTGACCGCAGTTTCGACAGCGGGCTTCGGTACCCCGGAGGCGGTTCGTCTCGTCGCCCGGCGAGGTGGCGTCGGTATCCACGATGCCGGGGCCTGGCGGGAGGGACGTGTTGACCGTGGCGTTACACGCCGGACAGCCGATGTTCATTACCGAGCGGTTCGATCTGGACATGCCCGGGACGTATTCGACGTTCCCGGATAGTTATCCCAGTCGTACCGTGTTGTTTCGATCACGTTCCGACCGGTCGACGCTGGAACGCAGTCGTTTCTCGATTTCGGCAGCCGACTACCACGACCACCGACAGCCGCGTGACGGGCCACAGCCCCCGTCTTCTCCCGGTCACGTCCTCGCCTGGGGATCCCGGCAACGGCAGGGCCGGGAGGTATTTTCGTCTCCCCCCAACGGTCGGGCGTGTACCAGAACCTCATGCTCGCGACCGACGGCAGCGAGGGCGCTCGACGGGCCACCGACCACGCGATCGCGCTCGCCGATCAACTGGATGCGACCCTGCACGTCGTCTCGGTCGCCGAAGAAGGCCCCTTCAGCGCCGAAAAACGCGACCGGATGCGCACCGACCTCGAGGGAGAAGCGATCGAGGCGATCGAGGCGGCAGAACGTGATGCCCGCGAGGCCGACCTCGAGGTGACCACGACGGTGCTCGAGGGGGTCGCCCAGGAGGAGATCGTCGCGTTCGCGGCGGAGAACCCGGTCGACATGATCGTGATCGGGACGAGCGGCCGGAGCGGACTCGATCACCTCGTCCTCGGCAGCGTCGCCGAGGAGGTGGTTCGAAACGCCCCGGTCCCGGTCGTCACGGTCCGTGCGGATCCCTGACGCGGCTACTCGGTCACGGTTCGCCCAGATAGCTGGCCCGGACGGACGTCGTCGTGCAAGCAGCTACGACCTTCGATCCGGCCAGATCGGCCCGTAAGCCGGTGTTACTCGAGGATACGGTATCGATAATTTTCCCGACGCCCGCCGAAGCGGGCTCCGTGGCCGATTACCCGGACGGCACAGCCGAGCGACGCCGTGATGCGGAGCCGAGGCGCACCCCTTCGAGCCCAGCCAGGAGGGACAGGCAGCACGCGCGAGCGGTCCCGGACGCGCGAGGTCGGCAGGCGACGGAGGTCGGGCGATGAGCGACCGTGCCGTGCGGACGGTCGGCGACGTTAGCCGCGTCCTCGTCGTCGGTGACACCTCGCGGATCGACGGGACGGTCGACGCCCTCGAGACCGCGTTCGAGCCGGACGCGGTGGTCCGCGTTCGAACCGTGGCGGCCGCCCTCGACTGGTTCGAGGGCCTCGAGGCCGACTGCGTCGTCTGTGAGTTCGACCCGACCGGTGAGGACCCGTCGATCGACGCACTCGCCGCCGCACTCGAGGTCCCGATCGTCGCCGTCACCGACCGTGCGGATGTCGAGCGGGCGCT
>LKMK01000173.1 GCA_001563805.1 Natrialbaceae archaeon B1-Br10_E2g2 | reverse complement strand
TCGAGCGACTCGACCGAGACGCGGGAGCGACCGCGCACGTCGTCCGGGAGCCGGCCCGTGGTGATCCACTCGTCGAGCGATGCGCGCTCGCGTTCGACCGCGAGTCGCTCGAGGTCCGTCCGCGAGGGCGCGAGCCGATCCTGGGATTTCCTGACGACGAGCGTCCCGAGGGCGCCGAGGGAAACGACCAGCAGAGCCACCGGCCACGTCGGGATCGAAATCCCTGCAGTTGCCGCGTCGTCGACCGGTTCAGTCCGTTCTGCGGCGTATCGGTCACTGACCGGTCCGTCGACCGCGTAGCTGTCGCCATCGGGCTCGATCGCCAGTTCGTACCGCTCGGACCACTGGACGGACTCACCCTCGATCGTTCCGTCCATGGTGACGTCCGCGACGACGACAGTCTCGATCGTCCCCGGCGTATCGCCGAGACTCGACGAGATCCGGTCGGACTCGTTGTCCAACTGTGGGACGTCGATTACGAACTCGGCCGTCTGGCCATCACCCGGCTCGACGTCGGTTTCGGCCGTCCCGTTGAGCGGCTCGCTCGTCGACCAGTACGCCTGGCCGTCGTCGTCGACGGATCGAATCTCGCGCTCGAGGTCGACGTGGACGTCGACCGATCCGCTGTCGGCATCGTACCGATGGACGAATTCGCCCTCGAGTTCGGGGGCGATCCGGCTGTAGTAGATGCCCTCGCCCGCCAACCGGTCACCGACGTCGAACACCTCGTTTTCCGTCTGGACTTCCGCAGCGTGATCGAACCCGCCGGTCGCAGCCCACACTTCGACGGTCTCCTGTTCGTGATCCGCCGCGGTCGGCTCGGCGAACGCGGAGAGGACTGCGTACCCGCTGAACAGGCTGACGGCGAGCAACACCAGCACGATGGGGACGAACCACGCGTCTAGCGCGGCCCGCAGCCGCATGAAAAACCGGTCACCGTTCATCGTCGATACCCCCCGATCGTCCGAAAGGAAGTGTGTTCGTGGTCATTGTTACAGAAACCTCCGCAGGAGTCCCCCGCGCCGCCCGACGCGACGTCTCGATCTCGTTCTGATCGTCCCCGTACCGAGAAGCACCGCGAACGGGACGACGAACAGGGCGACGAGGACCCCGGTCACGGCCGCCATCGCTACCCACGGGTGGACGGCGTGGAGACCGGCGATGGCCGGCGCAGGGAAGACGGCGAAGTACCGGTACTCCCCGAACGAGCGCAGGTAGTAGCCGGTCTCGGGTGGCGCGGTGATGGCGACTGACTCGTTTACCACGTCGCCACGACGTATCGTCTGTGGATCGGCGTCGACCTCGACCCCCTCACTCGTCGGCTCGAGGATCGCGACGACGGGCAGGGCGCCGTCGTTTCTGAGTTCGTACGTGTGCTCTTCGGTCTCACCGGTGGGGATGACGTGTGGCGCGTCCGACTCGAACTCGGCGCTGACGATACCCGCTTCAGTCGTCTCGGACATCGCGACCATCGTCCCAGCAGAGACGAGACAGAGGACCACCGCCAGGCCGACGACCGCGGTCCGTGCGTCGAAGACGCCGTCACGGGAGCGGCGTCTCGTTCGTTCCCTCCCGCTCGCTCGCCGCTCGAGGAACGCAGCGAGGGCAAGGGCGACGACGCCGACGGTGAGCAACAGCGTCGCCAGCCCGTCGGAATCGAACAGCGCCTCGCTACCCGCCGTCGACGCCAGCGAGTGCTGGGCCGACTCGAGTCCGCTGTCGATCCCCATCACCGCGGTGCCGAGGTGGGGGATCGTCACGACGTCGCCGTCGAGCTGGGCGGCCGTGGCGACGACCTGTCCGTCCGTGACCGGCGGCTCGGCGCCGTCCTGGTCGGTCACCACGTTGGCGTCGCCCCGCGTGATGTAGCCGGCGTCAGTCTCGTCGACCACGCGATGGGTCGTGAGTTCGCCCTCCTCGATCTCCTGGGCATCGTAGACGATCACGTCCCCCGAGGTGACGGAGCCTGAGACCTGGCTCGGCACGACCAGGAAGCCGTCACCACGCTCGATCGTCGGCTCCATGCTGTCCGATTCGGCGTAACTGAGTACCACCGGAACGCCGAGTACGTGACCGGCGACTACCGCCGCGAGTACGAGCAGGACGATCAGCGCCGTGGCTCGAGCGAGAAGCGATCGACCGCCGCCTGATCGTGTCTTTCTCATCGGTGATCCTCGTTCGCACGGACGTATCCCCACCCAGAACGACGCGTTCCAGTCACCGGGATACGATCAGCCAGTCGAGAACGTCACACATTGTTAGGAGTCGCGTTCGACGACAGTCAGGTCTCACAAGGTGTTCCTACCCCTCACGCGCATGGTGTCGACTCCAGTGTACCAGTACGCCCGGAACGTCGGTCAACAGGTCATTGCCGGCGGACAACCGTTCGCCACGACTGTCTTGAAAACGGTACAGGACGGATAATTAACACGGTGCTCGAGGACCCTCGATCTGTCTGGGAGCCGTCGGGGGATCCAACGTGAGTCAGTACGATATCGACCAACACACCCACGCGAATCGAGCCACCACCGCGTTATCGCGCGATCAGGCGTTCGAGATGTTGAGCAATCGACGCCGCCGGTGGGTGCTGTACTACCTCGAGGACCACGGCGGTGGGCCCGTCGACCTGCGCTCGCTCGTCGATACGGTCTCCGCCTGGGAACACGATACCTCGATCGACGAGCTCTCGTGGAAGAAACGAAAGCGCGTCTACACCGCACTTCGGCAGTCTCACCTCCCGAAGATGGAGCGAGCCGGGGCGATCGAGTACGACGCAGACCGCGGGCAGGTCGCGTTGACGGACGAGGCCCGGACGCTCCAGCTGTACCTCGAGTACGTCCCAGAGCGGGACATCCCCTGGCACCAGTACTACCTCGGGCTGGCAGCGATCGCGTCGGCACTGACGGCGGTGACCTGGCTCTCCGTGCCGCCGTTCGACGGACTCGGTGGGCTCGCCCTCGCCGGGGTCGTGACCGGAATGCTCGTGATATCGGCGACCGTCCACGCCTACCACGCCCGACAGAGCCGACTCGGGACACTACGCGTCCCCCCGCGATAACCCGGACCGACCTCGATACTGGGGTGGCTCCGCTCACGGCGCCAGCAACCCCCCAGCTCCGAGTGCCCGACGGCGGCTCACCGCCGTCGGCTACTTTCACTTTCACCGCGGACGGATCGCTTTGACGTACACTCACGCCAACGATGAGGTATGACGCTGATCGTCGACCGAACGCACGAACCGACCGGGGAGACCGAACCGACCGCAGCACCAACAGCGGAGCGACGCCGGATCGAAGTGACGGATCTACACGCGGCCGGGATCGAAGGGTTCGTCGACTCGAGCGTCGACACCGACTGCGTCTCCCTCGAACACCGCGGGGGGCGAACCTACCTCGTCCTCGAGGAGTAACGCAGCGCCGACGGCACCTGAGTTCGACCCGGTCCGAGGGGATGGAGACCGGGCGGTTGGATGCCTCGAGCGGACACGCCGACGCGTCGAGCTACGACTCGGTTTCGCTGTCGAATGTCCGCCACACGACCGCTCGGACGTCCCGTGGAACGTCGTACACGGTACAGATGCGCTCGTAAATCGTTCGATCGAGCGTCGCGACCTGCCTCGAGAGCGGCCGCCCTGTCGGCGCCTTCGGCCTCGAGTAGCCGTCCCTCGCCCTCGCTCGAGCCGTCCCGGCCAGGGCTCGACCCCCTCCGAACCGGGCGGCTCCAGGTCCGATCGGTCCGTTCTCGTCCGTTCGGGCCGGCAGGTCGCTCAGGTCAAACCGGCTCGCGGAGCGCCCAGACGTCTTCGGTCGGCTCGAGCCGGTGGGGCTCGCTGCCGCGGTCGGTGAGCAGCCCCACGTGATACAGCATCGCCTTCAGCTGGAACACCGTCGGCGCGTGATACACCGATCCGTCCTCGAGCGCAGCCCGCCGGAGGGATCCGTCCCCGGTCAGTGCCCGACGACGGACGGCCTCGTCCCCGCGGAGGAACAACTCGACGGTGAACGACGGGTGCAGTTCGTGCATGTGCTCGACCAGTTCGACGAGCGTCGGCTCGGGGGTCCAGTCGTCGTGCATTTTCTGGAGCTCCTCGACGAGGAGTTCGGTCGCCGGGTAGGCGAACACGACGCGTCGAGCGAGTCGTCCCCACGCCGGCGCCAGATCGACGAACCGTTTTCGCGAGCGATACCAGCTCTCGAACGCTTCGAGTGCCGACTCGACGCTCCCACATTCGGATTTCGCGAACCGAACGACTTCGCGACCGAGCGAGGTCAGGCGGACTCGAGGGGTCTCCTCGATCAGTCCCAGAAAGGCCGCGCCGCGTCTGGCGTCGTCGACCGCGCCCACGACCTTGTACGTCGAGAGGAGGTCGCCGGTGTCGCCGTCGGCGTGGTGGGCCAGCGGATACCCCAGGTAGTTCTTCGGGTGGTTGAGCCCGAAGGAGGCGTCGGCGACGCCCTGGGCGCTCGCCTGAAAGCGCACGGCCGTCGTCTCGCTGGTCGTGCGGTTGCCGACGACTCGCGGGACCTCGAGCACCTCGACTGTCCCACCCGCGTCGACGCCGAGGACGCCGACGTTCAACTCACGTGCGAGGGTCCGATCGGTCGCCGTGATGGCGGCCGCCGGGGCGGCGACGTAGGCCGCGTTCGCCTCGTGGAGGCGGTCGTACGCCTGGACGACCCCGCGCTGGGTGTCGACGCCGCTGCTCGCGTAGCCTTTCGCCTCGACGGCGATCAGCGGCGGCTCGTCACCGAGTCGGTCGACCGCGAGCAGGTCGGCGTCGACGCTGGCGACCCCCACGAGGTCCGGGTAGCCGCCACCGACCCGAACGTGGTTGAACGGCGCGAGGGAGTCGCGGACCGACGGGTCGATGGGGTGGCCGGGACGCCACTCCGACTGGGAGAACTGCGTGTCGGCGACGACGTACGACGACCCACGCTCGCCGTCGTCCGGGAACAGCCGGCGCTTGGTGTGTGCGAGCACCTGCGGTTCCGAAAGCGACGCCGCTGCACTGCCCATAGCCTCGAATGCGCGAGCCCCCTCAAGGTACTTTCGGCGAGTCGACCGCTCGAGCCGGCGGCCAGTCGGAGAGAACGGTTACAATTCGTCGAGAGTCGGTATCAGTAGACTCCGGCACGCTGGGCGACGCCTGCGGCGAGACTCCCGAGTCCGAAGATGGTAACCCCGGCAGCGAAGGTCCAGATGGCCGCGTCGGGTTCGTAGAGGTTCAGCGCCCAGAGTCCGGCCAGCAGTCCGAAGCCACCAGCGAGCATCAGCGAGCGAGATCGGTCCATACCTGACCTTTTCAGTCGAGTACGAATAAGTTGCGCCTCGAGGCGAGCGGGCCGACGTGAGAGCGATAGCGGCGGACCTGACGTTCTTCCAGTGATTTCGCTTGTGAGCTACAGAGAAGGCAGGAGAGAGCCCACGACTTTAGTCGTGGGGTGAATCCGTCACTTGGGGAACCTAACCACGGTGTCTGCCTGCCGGATGTCCCACGTTACAGCTCCTCTTCTTCCTCAACCCGTATCATCCCCTGCACCAGCAACCCCTTCCACGTCAACCCGTACTTGTCCTTCAACTCCTGCATCTTCTCGTACTGCTCGTCGTCATCGACCTCGATGTGGATATTGTTCGTCATACACTAATAGACAAACCATAGATATTTGTATCTATGGATTCAACACGCGAACAGCGATGAAGCGTGCCAACACGTTCGCAGTACGCCCGCTCTCCCACAGTGGAGAGCAACTGCTGCGCGACCTGTTGGACGCTTCAGCCGCACTCTGGAACGAAACCAACTACGAACGCCTCATCCGATACGACGACGAAGACGGCCTCGAAGACGAAGGCGTGTGGGACGCCGACACCGGCAGTCTCGAAGGGCGGTACAAAGACGTCCTCGGCGCGTCCACCGCCCAACAAGTCATCCGCAAAAACTCCGAAGCGTGGCGTGCCTTCTTCCGCAACAAGAAGAAGTACCACGACGACTCCGACACGTCCGTCACCGAACACCCTAATCCACCCGGATTCTGGGGCAACAAAGACGACGGACGCAAACTCCACACCGTCATCCGCAACACCTCGTACACAGTCGAATGGGGCAACCGAAGCCGACTCGAAATACTCGTCGGAAAAGAGCTGAAAGACCGCTACGACCACACCGGTCGCCTCAGACTCGAAATCGCCGGCGAGCCAAACTGGCCCGAGTACGAAAAACAGGGCCGGTTGGACTTGTGGTACGACGAAACCACCGACACGTTCAGAGCTTCGCAGCCCGTGACTCTTTCTGACGACGCACGGGCAACTCCACTGGCCGATGAAACGGCCGCTCTGGATGTCGGTGCCAACAACCTCGTCGCTTGCACCACGACAACCGGTTCCCAATACCTGTACGACGGGTCGTATCCCTTCGAACAGTTCCGCGACCTCGCGGAACGAATCGCGGAATTGCAGGCGAAACTCGACGATCAGCGACGGACGAGCGAGCGGATCGATCGACTGTACGACGTGATGTATGGGCGGCGCGATCACGCCCAAGACGCGCTCGTTCGTGACCTTGTTGAGAGGTTGTATGATGAGGGTGTTTCGACGGTGTTTGTCGGTGATGTCAAAGACGTGCTCTCGACGCACTGGAAACCCGAGGTGAACGCGAAGACGCACAACTTCTGGGCGTTTCGTCGGTTCACCGATCGGTTGGAGTGCGTTTGTGAGGAGTACGGTATTGAGGTCGTTGAGGAGTCCGAAGGGTGGACGACTCGGGAGTGTCCGGAGTGCGGTGAGCGAGAAGAGACGGAACGGAACGGCGACCTGTTCCGTTGCGTTTGTGGGTTTGAGGGTCACGCGGATTTGAAGGCGAGCAAACAGTTCCTCGAAGGTGAGACTGGTATGGAAGTCGGGTTGATGGCCCAGCCCGTGTGCCTCGAGTGGGACGACCACGAATGGTCGGAGCGATCATACTCTCCCGTGAGGGTAAGTCCCGAAGAGGAGCGCACAGACCGGAGTACCCACCGCATGGTGGGGAATGTTGCCTCCGCGGATTCGGCGTAGTCCGACATCCCAACGGAGGAATCCCACGGCTTCAGCCGTGGGAGGAGGTCAAGGCCTG
>LKMK01000172.1 GCA_001563805.1 Natrialbaceae archaeon B1-Br10_E2g2 | reverse complement strand
TCGATCGTCGAGCAGGCGAAACTCGACGGCATCGGGCCGCTGAAGTTCCTCGTCTACGTGCTGATCCCGATGTCGAAGGGGATGCTCGCCGGCGTCTCCGTCATCATGTTCATCTACGCCTGGAACCAGTACCTCTGGCCGCTGGTCATCATCGACTCGCAGGCTCAGCAGGTCACCCAGGTCGGGATCACCCTCCTGCAAGGCGACGTCCAGGGCGGCGAACTGCAGTGGTCGATCGTGATGGCAGGAGCGATCCTCACGCTCATCCCGCCGTTGCTCGCGCTGTTCGCGTTCCGAAAACCGCTCCTCGAGACGTTCGCCGTCCAACAGAAGTGAAACCCATGACTGAAATTACACTCGAAACCGTTACGAAACGGTTCGACGACGTAACGGCAGTGAACGAGATCGATCTGGCCGTCGAAGACGGCGAGTTTCTCGTCCTGGTTGGCCCCTCCGGCTGTGGCAAGTCGACGACGCTCCGAATGCTCGCCGGCCTCGAGTCGGTCACCGACGGTCGGATTCTGGTCGGTGGCGACGACGTCACCCACGCCGAGCCGAAAGACCGCAACGTCGCGATGGTGTTCCAGAACTACGCGCTCTACCCGCACATGTCTGCAAAGCGAAACATGACGTTCGGCATGAAGTCGGCGAGCGAGTACACCGACGCCGAGATAGAAGATCGCGTCGCCGAGGCCGCCGCTATCCTCGACATCGAGGACCTCCTCGAGCGTAAACCGAAGGCGCTCTCTGGTGGCGAGCGCCAGCGCGTCGCGATCGGCCGCGCGCTCGTTCGCGACCCCGACTATTTGTTGATGGACGAGCCGCTGTCGAACCTGGACGCGAAACTGCGGATCCAGATGCGTGCCGAACTCGCACAGCTCCACGAGGAACTCGAGACGACGACGGTCTACGTCACGCACGACCAGACCGAAGCGATGACGTTAGGCGACCGTGTCGCCGTCATGAACGACGGCCAGATCCAGCAGATCGCCGAGCCACAGCGACTGTACGACTATCCCACGAACCGGTTCGTCGCCGAATTCATCGGTTCCCCAGCGATGAATACCCTCGAGCTCTCCTTCGATCGCTCGGGATCACACTCCCATGTTACTGGCCAAGACGTTGCACTGGCGCTCGAGGACGATGCTAAACTGGACGGCTACGACGACGGCACCGTCGTCCTCGGCGTCCGTCCGGAAGACCTCGTGCCCTGTCCCAACGGCGAAGCGAGCGATACTGACCTCACGGCTACCGTCGTGACCACCGAGTCCCTCGGCAGCAGCACGATCGTTCACGCGACTGTCGCCGGACAGCCGCTGGTAATCGAGGCGCCGGCTCGCGCCGAGTACCGACCTGGTGACCGCGTCGACGTCACCTGTGACGAGGACCGGCTCCACCTATTCGATCCAGATGGCGGAGACAGCATCTACAATTCGGATCGCTCCGATGCGGACGAATACGCCCGTGTGTCGACGAACGCGGACTAATACAGAAACTGGGTTCCTGTCGAACCTGTCGACTGGATTCCTGGTGTGGGGAAACTAGATTCACGCTCCCATGGGATAGCAGAACTTCCATGGCATGAGTCGAACAACAGGGAATCGCTGGTGGCTGCCTACCGAACACTCGCTAGCGAGCGCTCGAGCGCCCGCCGTTCGCGGTCGATTCGCTCGCCGAGGTCGGCGACGGCCGAAAGCACCGGGTAGGTGTGCGCGCAGTCGTCGTACAGGTACTGCTCGAAGGCGCCGATACCGGCCATCGTCAGGTCGCGCCGACCGCAGATCTGTGGCTGACGGACGGCGACGAGCTCGTCACAGGCGGCCTCGAGTTCGAGGAGCCTGGCCCGCGACAGGCGCAACGCGTTGAACTCCAGCTGACCGAGCGGTTGTGCGAGAATCGACTCGACCGCCGCGTGGATCGACGTCAGGTCTCGGCGCGCGCTCTCGACCAGTTCGGCCTCGCGTTCGACGGAGCCGAGGAGTTGTCGTCTCGAGGCGATCGACTGGTCGGTCGCCTCGAGCAACGCCCGTTTCACCGCCGGTGAGAGCGTCGTCTGGTGTTCGAGGGCTGCCGCGAGCTCCTGGTTGAACTCACCTCGCAGGTGTTCGGTCCAGTGTTCGCCGTAGACGTCGTCGTAGTGCGGCGTGGCCATGACGGTCTCGGCGAAGAGCGATCGAACTTTGGCGACCGAGCCCGTGATCCCGACGGTGGCGTGCGCCGGTCCGACCGACTGGACACTGGCGACGTCTGCGCCGACCGGTTGCGCTCCGGCACCCCCTCCACCGACTGGCCGGACGTCGCCCGCCTCGACCGTTCGGAGGTCGCGAGCAAACCGTTCGAACGCGTCGATCTCCGCCTGCAGAATCTCGCGTTCGCGCTCGATCGCTCGCCGGGCGTCGTCGATCCTCCGCAGTGGTGACGGCTCGTCCATGGCTACTGGCGTGTGGACGTTTCATCCTTCTAAACGTAACTAGTAGCAACAATGGGCGCTACGTAAGCCAACGAATGCCACAGTGGCAAACGAGTTCGTCCGGGAGCCGACTCGACTCCGCAACCGTCGGCGCGCCCTCGAGTTCTCCGGAGCAATCCGTTCGGATGGGAGCGCTACCGATCTCTCAATACCGAAACTAGTAGCGGTTTTGTATCTCACCTGTGTGTGACCTTTTGTCGAAGAGACCCCAGGATCCATGACCGGAGCAACCAGAGAATACGACGACCGATCGCTCGACAGCACGCTAGACGTCGATGACCCCTCGCCGCCAGGCCAGCCGCTCGAGGCGATCGTCGTTCGGTATCAGGACGGTCCGGACCGCTGTACGATCACGCCCAGAGACTGTTCCGACGCCGAGCGGTTGACCACCTGGCTCTCTGCGGATCTGGATCTGTTCGTCGACGCGACCGACGCCCGGTGACTGTCCGGCGATCCGACCCGGAGAACGCCGCAGACGATTCCTGCGGTCGACGCTACTCGAGGACGCCGTCCGCGTGACTGGTGGCGTTGCTGTGGCTGAAGTTCAGTCGTTGCGGTAGTACTCGTACAGCCGTCGAATCTGGCTTCTGAGGGTACTATCCAGCGTCGTTTCGTCGACGTGCTGAAACGACGGGCCGACGATAGCGACGATCGGCTCGTCACGAACGTGCCCGATCGAGGCCCGCTTCGTCGTCTCTACGGGGACGTACGGGCTGTCGCCGACGGTCTCGAGGTCGTCGTACGGCGACGGGAGGTCGTCCCGGTGGACGCCGGGGAGCATGTGGTCGGCCATCAGGACGAGGCCACACTCGTACTCGAACGGCGGCTGTGCGAGCAGTCCGGCCAGCAGGTAGGTGCCGTCCTTGCAGTCACAGACGCCATCGACGAGCGACTCCTCGACCGTCCGGTGGTAGTCGTACGGTCCCATCGACTCCGCGTCGGCGGCGTACTCGAACGACTGGACGAACCGGACAGTGCGTGCGAACAGCGCCGCCTCGTCGACCGACCCGGTCCTGGACGCTCCGTGCGAACGGACCGCCTCGGCGGTGAGCCGGTCGGCCAGATGGGAGACGTACGGGTTCGACAGCGACTCGAGCGCCGTCGTGACGTACCCCCGATCGCGGGAACGCGCCCGTTCGAACGCGGCCTTGCTCACCGCGTGTTCGAGCGTCCACCTGGTTCCGCCGTCGGCCCATCGAAACTCGAGCTCGTACCGCCCCGGTCGGTCGGTCCGCTCGAACGAGCCTCCGCGGTCGGAGCCGGGCGAGGATTCGGGCGGGGCGAACTCGCGGTCGAGTCGACCGAGTGGATCGGATTCACAGAGGTACTGGCCGAGGTCACCGCCCTCGCCTTGCCGGTCGAGTCTGAGTTCGTACTGCCAGGCGTCGACGACGGACTCGAGTGGCGGATGGTCGACCTCGAGTGTCTGGATCGCATCGAGCGACTCGACGGCCTCGATTCGTGGCCCGCGGGTTACGTCCAGAATCGGCCCCTGCGGGAACCGTCGCCGGACGAGCGTTGGCACGAACCCCCCGACCGGTGACGGAGCGGTGAGGCGGACGGTGGCCGCGGACCGGGATGCCTCGAGCACCGTGGCTTCGATCCGGGTTCGATTGATCGAGACCGGAGTCTCGCTCCAGCCGTGGGTCACGACCTCGATCGGCGGGCCTGTCCGTGCCAGCCCGTTGGCCACGAGGGAACCGACTCCGGAAACCGTCCCGAGGCGAAGCGCGGACGTAAGGAAGTGTCGCCGGTGCATGGCTGAGTCAAAAACCGGCTGTGCCGGCTTCTGTCCGGAACTTTCGCCGACCCCGCCTTCAAAATATCGGAAATATTATATATTGTCCGCCGTCCTCACTGGTACTCCTACGTAGAATAACTGTGTAGACCGGAGCCGACCGCACACGGACCACTCGATGGGTCGTGAGCTGTGATCGATCGGCCGCCGGGCGTCCTGACAGCATCGTCGAACGGCCGGGGCCTCCGCTGTCGGCAGCTGCGCCGATTCTATCGGATCGACACCGTCGAACGGGTCGATTGAGCTACGGACTCGGTGCAGCCTTCTGCAATGCCGTCTCCGCGACGTTTCCACCGTAGTCGGCGCTGCGGGTGAGCGAGTCGAGGACCACCCCGAGCGACTGTGCCTGCACGGACTCGAGTTCCCGCAGCAAGTCGTCGATCCGACGCGCGTGGTCGTCGATCTCGAGCACCGACTCGAGGGCGTCGTGTCCGAGCTCGGTGGCAGTGGCGCTGTCCTCCGCGAACAGCGCGTCCATCGACGTCTCGACGACGTCTTCGGCGTCGGCGTGGAGCTCGCGGAGGGCCTCGGCCACGTCGTCCGGGACGTCGCCGAGTTTGCGTGCCAGCCGGCTGATCTTGACCGCGTGGTCGCCGATCCGTTCGAGCTGGCGGGCGCTCGAGTGGTAGTCGAAACAGTCCTCGCGCGAGACGCCGAGCGCTTCGGCGGCCCGGGGCGAGCGAAGCGTCGCCCGAAAGATCCGCGAAACGACGAGCCAGAGGCGGTCGACGTCGTCGTCGCGCTCGATGACGTCGCTCGCGATGTCGTCGTCGTTCTCGACGAGCGCCGTCACCGCGTCCTCGAGCATCGCCGTCGTGATGAGGCGCATCCGCGTGACCGCGTTGACGATCGAGAGCTCCGCGGAGTCGAGTAGGTCCTGGACGACGACGTGGTCGGTCCCCTCCTCGACGACCTCGACGCCGATCAGTCCCTGAACCGCGTTTCGGATCGCCCGGCGCTGGTCGGTCGTGATTCGACCCGCCTCGAGGCGGATCACGTCGAACCCGCTGACGTACATGGTCAAAACGGCGCGGATCAGCTCGGTGCCCTCGAGTGACGAGATCTCGAGCGTTCCTTCCTGGCGATCGTCGTCGCTTTTGGGCGTCACCAGGAGCGTATCGTCCTCGGCGTACAGCTCGACGGTGTCGCCGTTACTGACGCCGTTCTCCGTAGCCCACGTCTTCGGGAGCGAGACGGTGTACGTCGAGCCACCGGTCACCTGGACTTTCCGCGTTTCCATGAATCGCGTTTCCCGTTACCAGTACATAAAACCTCCTTTGTCTATAGAGGGGGGTAGGGTAAGGGGGCAGAGAACGTGTCGCGGATCGCCGGATAGGCTGCCGTTATACGTTCGAACTCGTACTATTAAGTTTGCATACGTGGGGGTATTTATGGCTATATAGTTCCGTGTGCTGCCCGGTGGCGAGGGGAACCGTTTAGTCCCCCTCGGACGGATCTGCCGACATGACTGCGGAATCGGGCGGCGGCGTCGTACGACTTCGGAAGTCCGGTGTGGGGGTCGTTCTCGGCGGGATCCTGCTCGCCATCTCCGCTACGGTACTCCCGGCCGCTGGCGCTGCAGGCGTCGTGGCCGGAATCGGCATCGCTGGTCTCGTCTTCGGCGACAGCACCGACGCGGTCCAGGGGGCGGTCGGCGTTCTCGCCGTCGGCGGGATCGGACTCGTCGAGGCCGTTCCGGGCGTTGGACTGGGGCTCGAGCCGTACGCGCTTGCTGGGCTCGCCGTGGTCTTCGGCATCTTCGACATCCTCGCGAGTCTCACCCTGCGTCGGCTCTCGGGAACGAGCCGGTGAGCGTCGGCGTTCGTCCGCCGTCTCTACACCTGGTCGTGATTCGTTCACCGATCGAGTGCCAGAAACGGTGTCGAGACGCATTCGGTCGCCCGTTCGGTCCGCGAGCCCGTCGACTGGACCACGATCAGGTGTCCCGTCGTCGGCGACGACGCCCGACCTGGGCTGCGGTTCCGGCTGCTGTGGGCTCCGTTCCAGCTCGAGGCTCCGATCTGAGTTCCTCAGTTCGCAGCCTACATTGTGCTACTGTGACGTAGTGACCGATCCGTTCGGCTACGGGCCGATCTATATACTAACGAGGCTAGATATATAGGTATTAGCACCGTTTTTATATGTGCTGCCGGAACGACGAGGTGATGGCACCCAGCCACAACAAGCGGGGAAGCGGGATCACCCGACGAACAGCGATCGCGACTATCGGGGGCGTCGGTGCCCTGAGTCTGGCGGGCTGTACGGGCGGTGGCGACGAGGACGGGCTCTCGGGCGAAATTCAGGCATCGGGTTCGAACACCGTCGCGCCGATCACGCAGGTTGCCGCGGAGGACTTCGAGGCGGAGTATCCCGGCGTCGCGGTCAACGTCGAACCCGAGGGAACCGGTGCCGGGTTTCAGGAGTTCACCCGCGCCAACTCGGCGTTCCAGAGTGCCAGCCGCGCGATCACCGAAGAAGAGATCGAGCTCGCCGAAGAGAACGACGTCGAGTACACCAGCTACACCGTCGGCCAGGACACGCTCGCGGTCGGCGTCAACGAGGACAACGACTGGTGTGACCAGATTACGCTCGACGAATTGAACCAGATCTGGGAGTTCGAATCCGACGTCGAGGCCTGGAGCGACGTCCGCGACGAGTGGCCCGACGAAGACATCGCGCTGCACGCTCGAGACTCCGCGTCGGGGACGTTCGACTACTTCACCGAGAACATCAACGGCGAGATGGGCAACATCCGCGACGACTACTCCGCGACGAGTCAGACCGACGAGATCTGGGACGCCGTCGACGACAACGAGTACGCGCTGGGCTGGGGTGGCGTCGGTCACCTCCGAAGTCTTCAGGACGCCGGTGGCACCCTGAAAACCGTCGAC
>LKMK01000171.1 GCA_001563805.1 Natrialbaceae archaeon B1-Br10_E2g2 | reverse complement strand
GGCATCCCCTCCCAGCTCGTGAGCGTCCCCAGCCGGTACATGCACACCCCCGTCGAGACGGTCGACGTCGGCGATCTGACCGACGTCGCGACCGTCCTCGGGGCGTTCGCCCGACGGGCTGGGGAGTACACCCCGTTCGCCGTCGAGGTGTAGCCCCCGGGCCGCCCGCCGTCGGCCCATAGTATCCGATCGTCAGCCGTGACCGGTACGATTAAGTGGCCGACAGGTGGCCTGTTCGGTATGAGCGGACGACCGCTGGACGTCCTCGAGGAGTCACTCGGCGACCGGGTCACCGTCCGGCTGAAAAGCGGCGACGAGTACGTCGGAACCCTGACCGGCTACGACCAGCACATGAACCTCGTCCTCGAGGAGGCCTCGATCGGCGTCGAGGCCGCTCCGGTCGAAGACACAACCATTATACGCGGCGACAACGTCGTCTCGATAACTCCATGACCGGCGCAGGAACCCCCAGCCAAGGAAAGAAGAACACGACGACACACGTAAAGTGCCGGCGCTGTGGCGAGAAATCCTACCACGTAAAGAAAGGCGTCTGCTCGGCGTGTGGCTTCGGAAAGTCCGCGAAGCGACGCGAGTACGCCTGGCAGGGCAAAACCGGCGACAACTGATCGCTCCTCTCGATCCTCCGATACGTACTCGTCGGCGTCAGCTCCGAACGGCGTCGCTTCTCCGGACCCGAGCGGTATCGCTTCCCCGGACCTGAACGGAGTCGTCTCCCCGGACCTGGACGGCTCGTTTCCTCGGACCTGGACGGCGTCGCTCCTCCGAGCCCGAGGCGTCGATCGACCCGGCGGCGTCGGCTTCCGCGCCCGACCCGGTGACCGGACGAGGATATCCACGAACGTGAACACTCGGCGGGCCGGCGACGGTCGACAGGACACGAACACGGGGCTTTTTACCGTTCGACCCCTGTACGCATCCACATGAGCCACGGGCCGGGCGGGACATCGGGGACCACCGAAACCGGACGATCCGACCGAACCGGGATGACCGAGAAGTGTGGCGTCGTCGGCGTCTCCCTGGAAGACCGGGCGGCGGCGCGGCCGCTTTACTACGCGCTCTATGCCCTCCAGCACCGCGGCCAGGAGTCCGCGGGGATCGTCACCCACGACGGGTTCCAACAGCACAGCCACGTCGAGATGGGGCTCGTCGGCGACGCCTTCTCCGAAGACGACCTCGAGACGCTCGCGGGCTCGGCGGGGATCGGCCACGTCCGGTATCCGACCGCCGGCAGCGTCGACACCTGCTGTGCCCAGCCGTTCTCGGTCTCGTTTAAGAGCGGCTCGCTCGGACTCTCTCACAACGGCAACCTCGTCAACGCCGGGGAGATCCGCGACGAGCTCGCCGGCAAGGGCCACGCGTTCACGAGCGACGGCGACACGGAGGTGATCGCCCACGACCTCGCCCGGAACCTGCTCGAGGCCGACCTCGTCCGGGCGGTAAAGCGGACCATGGAGCGGATCCACGGCTCCTACTCGCTCACGATCAGCCACGACGACACCGTCCTCGGCGTCCGGGATCCACAGGGAAACCGGCCGCTCTGTATCGGAGAGCTGGAAGACGGCTACGTCATCGCCTCCGAGTCGGCAGCGATCGACACGTTAGACGGCGAGCTCGTCAGGGACGTCCGGCCGGGGGAGCTCGTCGTGCTCGCCGACGACGGGCGCGGGTTCGACTCCTACCGGCTGTTCGACCTCGAACACACCGCGGGCTGTTTCTTCGAACACGTCTACTTCGCCCGCCCGGACTCGGTGATCGACGGCGAGCTGGTCTACGAGGTCCGCCGGGAGCTCGGCCGACGGCTGTGGGCCGAAAGCGGCGTCGAGACCGACGTCGTCATGCCCGTTCCGGACTCCGGGCGGGCGTTCGCCTCGGGGTACGCCGAGGCCGCGAGCGAACGGACCGCCGACGGCGACCCGCGTCCGGAGGACGACCCCGGCGTCGAGTTCGCCGAGGGGCTGATGAAAAACCGGTACGTCGGCCGAACGTTCATCATGCCGACCCAGGACGAACGCGAGCGTGCCGTCCGGCTGAAGCTCAACCCCATCAAATCCACCGTCGACGGCAAGACCGTCACCATCATCGACGACTCGATCGTCCGTGGCACCACCTCGACCCAGCTCGTCGACGTGCTTCGGGACGCGGGCGCCGAGGAGGTCCACCTCCGGATCGGTGCGCCACCGATCGTCGCCCCCTGTTACATGGGCATCGACATGGCCACCCGCGAGGAGCTGATCGCCGCCGATCGCACCGAAGCGGAGATACGGGAGGTCATCGGCTCCGACAGCCTGGCGTACCTCTCCCCGGCGGCGGTCGCCGGCGCGATCGGCCGCGACCGGGCGGACCTCTGTATGGGCTGTATCACCGGCGAGTATCCCTACGACATCGAGGGCGAGGCGACCGACCGCGAGGTGAGCCGCCCCGAGATCGGCGAGCCGGCGGTCCACGCCGACGACTGATCGGCGGTGGCCGTCGGCACGATTTATCACCCGTCGAGTCCCACGTCCGGGTATGCACGTACTCGTCGCGTTCGACGGCTCCGATCCCGCACGGGAGGCCCTCGAGTACGCGCTCACCCACCGTCCCGACGCGTCGCTCACCGTCCTGTATGTGATCGATCCGTACGAGGTCGGGGAGTTCGGTTCGAACACCGTCTTCGAGGTCAAACGACAGGCTGCGAAGGCGCTGCTCGAGGAGGCACGCGAGCTGGCCGCAGATCACGGGAGACCGGTCGCGACCGACCACGTCGTCGGGAAACCGGCCCGGGAGATCGCCTCGTACGCCGGCGCGGAGGACGTCGACCACGTGGTGGTCGGGAGCCACGGTCGGACGGGGGGCTCCCGGCTCCTGCTCGGGAGCGTCGCCGAGACGACCGTCCGCCGGTCTCCGGTCCCCGTTACCGTCGTGCGGTGACCGGGCCGTCGACGCCGGCGGGCTCACACGCGGCGACAGGTTCGGAGCCGACCGGTCTCCTCCGTGACGACCGACCTCCCGCACGGGGCCCGACCTTCTCGTCTCCACGGACCCGACCTCCACCTCCACGGGCCCGATCCTCTCGTCCGAATCGGGCCACGGGCTGGCGGTTTCACCTCGGTTCGCTCCCCGTGAGAGCCGTCGTTCCCACCTCCGGGCCATCTCCCCCCTCCTTTTTGATAGCGCGGCCCCGATGTGGTGTACATGTCGTCTCCGTCGGTAGGCGGCCTGGTCACGAACGACGGCGGAAGAGTGGACAGGACGCCGATCGTCGCGGGTCGGTTCGACGGCGATCACGTCCTCGTCCCCCTGCTCACCAGCGACGTCCCGACCCTGATCGGCCAGCTCGAGACCGCGACCGCACTCGCCCGCGCGGCGGACTCCTCGCTGACGGTGATCGACCCGATGGCCCTCCCCGACCGAGGCCCGGAGCTCTTCTACCACCGCGAGCTCGACGACGGCGATTCGGCCCTGCTCGGGTGGGTGTGTGAACGGGCGACCGGAACGTTTCCGCGGATCGACAGCGACTTCGTGTGCACGCGCAGCGTCGTCCAGGGCGTTCTCCGGACGGTCCGGCGACGCGACGTCGACACGCTCGTCGTCTCGGGGAGCTCACCCGTCACCCGCCTGCGCAGGGGTGTCGCCGAACGGATCGCAGCCCACACCGCCGTCGACGTCGTCGTCGTGGGCGGCCGGGCCGGACGCCGGGAGACCGCGTCGATCCTCCTGCCGGTCGCCGGCGGCCCCCACTCGGGGCTGGCCGCGGACGTGGCCTCCTCCGTCGCCGTCGATCGTGACGCCTGGATCGACGTGTTACACGTCATCGAGGGGGACGCACCCGACCGCCGACGGGAGCGTGCGGACGAGCTGGTCGAACGGATCTCCGAGCGGATCGGCCGGCCGGAGACCACGAGCACGTGGGTCCTCGAGGCACCGGACGTCACCGAGGCGATCGTCGAACAGTCGCGGTACTACGGCCTCACAGTCGTCGGAGCGCCCACCAGAGGGCGTCTACGACGGTTCGTCTCCGGATCGACCAGCGGCGCCGTCAGGGAAAACGCCGACAGCGTCGTCCTCTCGGCACGGAACAACAGTGCCACGTCGGACGACGGGTAGCCGTCCGGCCGCGGCCCCGACACGCTCGGCGTCGACACGGCACCCGACACGCTCGGCGTCGATCACGGGCCGCGTGCCGTCCGAAACGCCGATCACGGGAAACTACTAGTAGTTCAACGCCGTCCGTCCACGGGAAATTATGCGTTCGCTCCAACACGGGCTCTCTATCGCCCCCGGACAGTACGCCCCGGCAGTCGTGGACGCGGTAGCGACCGTCGTGGTGTTCGTCGTCGCGTTCGCCGTCATCTACGTCCTCGGGAAGAGCTTCGCGACGCGGGCGGTCCGGACCGCCATGGAGACGCGTGGGTTCGACGAGTCGCTTATCGGCCTCGCCGTGAGCACGACCGGCGTGGTCACCGCCGTCGTGGCGGTCGCCCTGGCGGCGACGGTGGCCGGCTTCGGCGTCGTCCTCTCGGCGTTCGCGGTTCTGGCCGGTGCGCTCGCGCTCGCCGTCGGCTTCGCCTCCCAGAACATCATCGCCAACTTCGTCGCCGGCGTGTTCATCGTCCAGGACAAGCCCTTTGTCGTCGGCGACTGGATCGAGTGGGACGGCAACGGCGGCGTGGTTCGTGAGGTCAGACTGCGGGTGACGAAACTGGACACGTTCGACAACGAGCTGGTCACCGTCCCGAACCGGGAGCTCGCCGACGCGGTATTGATCAACAACGTGGCGAACCCACAGCGTCGAGTCTCCGTCGGCTTCGGCATCGGATACGACGACGACATCGGACGGGCACGCGACGCCATCATCACCGAGGGAGCGGCCATCGACGGGGTGCTCGAGGAGCCAGCGCCGGCGGCACCCGTCACGGAGCTCGGCGACTCGGCGGTGATCCTCTCGGGTCGGATCTGGATCGACACGGACGAGAGCAGCTACGGGGCGGTCCGTGCGCAGTTCGTCGAGGCGGTCAAACGGCGTTTCGACGAGGAAGGGATCGACATGCCGTACCACAACACGGAGCTGTCGGGCAACCTCGAGGTCACCGGAAGAACCGAGGGGATCACCGGGGAGACCGAGGAGGTCGCCGGCGACTGACCGTCCTCGAAAACTCGCGTCTTGCCCGCGGCAGCAAACTCAAACGATAACCCACGCCCCATCACGCTACTCGGCTGTAAGATCGTCAAAACTACGAGGCTTTTTGTTCTCACCCGATGATTACGAGTTTACTGATGGACGCCAGCACTGATGAATCCGCCGACCGCACTGTTCTCACCAAGCGTGGGGGAATTGCGCTGGTGGTTGCACTGTCCGTCAATCTCGCGCTCGGTTGGCTTTTTCTATCAGCCGACGTTCCGGGCTCGACGGAGTTTTTCCAGTATGGGCCAATCGCGCTCTGGACGACGTTGGGGGTTCTCGGGGCAACTGCAGTATACTACCTCCTGACGAAGCGGTCAGATACGCCGAACCGTAGCTTCACGTTGATTGCCGTGGCTGTGCTCGTGCTTTCGTTTCTCCCGGACGTGGGGCTCGCCTTGTTTGTCGACGAGGTTACGACCAGCGAGGCTGTCTCACTGATGGTGCTTCACGTACCCCCCGCGTTCATCTCCGTCGCCGTCTTAACCGGATGGCTATTCGACCGCTGAGCCTGGTTCGCTCTTCAGCGTGCAGAGACGGCCTTTCGCACAGCCCAGTAGGTAGTGAAGTTACCGGAGTGTCGTTCCAAAAGCGGAGGTCAGGGCGTGTCGCGCGGACACGTCGAAACGCCCAGCGCGGCGTACAGCCCACACGTGCTGGTCGCCGCTGTGCCGAGGGCGATAAGCGCCAGTACACCCAACAGTGGCGCCAGCACGGCGGGAGCAGAAACTGCTCCTGCAAGGATTGCAAGCGATGCTGCTCCTGTGCCCGCACCGATGAGCGTTCTCACGAGACGGTCAGTTTCGCCAACGTTCTGTTCCATACGTTCTGTTTGGCTTCAGCAGTAATAGATGTGATGTCTTGGGACCAAACTATCTTTTTCGAGGAGAGTGAGACTCGCAACTGGAGTGACCGTGGCAACGAGAACTTGCACGGGTGGGCGTTCAGCCGCTTCACGAACTTGCTCACGTACAAAGCGAAAGCCGAAGGCATCGCCGTCGTTGTAGTGAGCGAGCGCGACACCTCGAAGACGTGTTCGTGTTGTGGACAGAAACGAGACGCCAATCGTGTAGAGCGTGGCTTGTACGTCTGTCGTGGATGTACTGCTGTCATGAACGCCGACTCGAACGGTGCAGAGAACATTCGGCGTCGATTAGACCACGCAGAAAAGGTAACTCTGAGTCCTCGGTCGTCCGAGGATAGGAGTAGCGGACGTGTGGCACGTCCAGTAGTCAACCTGTTCCGTCGTGGAGAACACGACCCCAGCTGTGGACAGGGGACGTTCGCTCAACAGGCGAGCAGCTGCAAATCATAAAGATCCCAACTGCGGTCGGGAAGCCTCGCCGTTTACCGCGAGGAGGATGTCACCTGATCCCCCCGTTTAGCTGATTGCAGGCGCTAAGCCCCCGTCCTCAACAAGCACCGCAGTCCGTGCAAGCGGACAAGGAGCGCAGTAGGGCGGGGATACAGCGCCGTCTTCACCTTATCCTGCACGTTCCGGCGACTGTCCCACAGGCCCACGCAAGCATTTGGTAGAGACTGGAAAGTAGACGTGAAATATATCATAATCACGGGAAAGCTTTTGAATCTTCCCGTAGAATATGATACCACACCATGTCAAAATCGACGGACGAACGAGGGCGGATCTACCTCCCAAAAGACGTCCGAGAGAGGTTCGGTAACCGGTACCGCATCGTCGAACTCCCGAGTCATGTCGCTCTCTTTCCCGTCGACGAAGATCCGATTGCGGGGCTCCGAGCTGCCGTTGGCGATGCGTTCGTAGAGACGGAAGCCGCCGATCTGAAAACAGACGCACGTGAGGCGATCTCTCGAGAGATGCGAGAGGAAGCAGAAGCTCGGTCACAGGCCGGTAAGGAGTGACCTGTGTACGTCGAAACTGACTTTCTCACAGCGTTGGTAAAGGGTGATGACTGGCTTCAGGAGGCCGCAATCCGCGCCCTCGACGAGCGCGATGATATTCACACATCGATACTTGC
>LKMK01000170.1 GCA_001563805.1 Natrialbaceae archaeon B1-Br10_E2g2 | reverse complement strand
TTCCGGTGACCGTAGCTGTAGATTGCCTCGACCGCGTCGCCGTCTCCCGGTCCCTCGCCGTCGACGAACGGGTTGTCCTCGGGGATCGAGCCGTCGTCCTCGAGCCGCAGGGTGGTCCCGATCTCGGTCGTCAGGTCCTGGGAGTAGTGGTCCTCGCCGAAGTCTTTCGAGCCGCGGTCGCCGACGGTGACGTAGAGCAGGCCGTCGTCGTCGAACACGACCCGCGAGCCGTAGTGGGCGGTCGAGTCGACGGACGGCTCGACGACGGAGAGCTCCTCGCCGTCCTCGAGCGTCGCCTCGTCGACGTCGAGGCGGGCCCGGCCGAGCGCGGTGGTCGACTCACCGTCGTCGGCGCCGATCGCGTACGTCAGGTAGAGCCAGGGGTCGTCGTCGAACTCGGGGTGAATCGTCACGTCGAGCAGGCCGCCCTGGCCCCCGTCGGCGACCCCCGGGGTACCCGAGACGTCCTCGTAGTCCCCCGTCTCGCGGTCGACGAGCGCCAGCCGCCCCGGGCGTTCGGTGACGAGCAGGTGCTCGTCGTCCGGCAGGAACGCCATCCCCCACGGGTGCTCGAGGCCGTCGACGACAGTCTCGGTCTCGAACGGATCGTCGGCGTCGTCGGCATCGTCGGAGAGAACGCCCGTACAGCCCGAAAGGGTCGACAGGCCGAGGGCACCCGCGGCCGAGAGGTACGTTCGTCTGTTCACACGATGAACTGGCGACGGCGTCGGTAAAACCCTTTCACGACGGTCGGATGACAGGTCCGTCGCTGGGGGAGCGACTCGAGTCATCCGGGACGGGGTCGAAGGACGGATCAAGATCGGCGCTGGCTGGGAGACGATGAACGGGCGTCGTCGGGCGGACCGCGGCGGTATTGCCCGCGGAAACGAACAGTTAAACGCGTTTTGAGAGAACACACCAATCATCCGGACGAGAGAAATGAGCAACGAGGACACGACTTCCACACCGACGCCGTCGCCTGAGAACCGCGTGAATCCGCCGGATTCGGGTGACGACGGACCGACGGCCCCCTCCGATCGGATCGTCGCCCTCGATGCGCTCCGTGGGTTTGCCCTCCTCGGGATTCTGGTGATCAACATCTGGCTGTTCGGACTGCCGACGATCGCGTCGTTTAACCCGGCCCTCTACGGGAACTTTACCGGCGTTGACTACCTGGCGTGGCTGGTCAGTCACGTCTTCTTCGAGCAGAAGTTCGTGACCCTGTTTACATTCATGTTCGGTGCCGGGATCGTCCTCTTTCTCGAGTCCAAAGAGCGGAAAGGACAGCCCGGTCGGCGGATACACTTCGCCAGGACGTTCTGGCTGCTCGTCATCGGGCTCGGACACGCCTACCTGCTCTGGTACGGCGACATCCTCGTCTTCTACGCCCTTTCGGGGTTCCTCGTGGTCTGGGTGTGGCGGTGGCGACCCGGCCGACAGTTCGCGCTCGGCGCCGTGATGTTCGCGCTCCCGGCGGGCGTCTATCTCCTGTTGGGGATCGGCTACCTCTCGCTTCCGGCGGACGGTCGGGCCGAACTCGAGGACTCCCTGCTCGCCGCCTTCGGTGCGACCCTCTCGCCGGAACGCGAGATCGAGATCTACCAGAGCGGCTGGCTCGACCAGTTGGCACACCGGGTTCCCCTGATGCTCGAGTTTCACACCGTGGGGTTCGTCTTCGAGATGTTCTGGATGCTCGGTGGACTGATGATCGTCGGAATGGCGCTCTACAAGTGGGGAATCATCACCAACGCGCGGAGTACGCGCTTTTACCGGCGGCTGTTCGTCGGCGCTGGCGGGGTCGGATTGGGACTGGTCCTCGTAGGTGTCTGGGTCCGCGAGGCGGTCGCCTGGCAGACGGTTCCGGTGCTCACGCTCGCGTTTCAGTTCAACTACTGGGGTGCCCCGCTGCTCGCGACCGGCTACCTCGCGGGGATCATGCTGCTCTGTCGGTGGCTGCGCGATGGGATGGTCGTCCACGCGCTGGCGGCGGTGGGCCGAACCGCGTTCACGAACTACCTGCTCCAGACCCTCCTGGCGACGACGATCTTCTACGGACACGGGCTCGGACTGTTCGGGCAGGTACGCCGGGTGGAGCTGCTCGGCGTGGTCGTCCTGATCTGGGCGCTCCAGATCTCGCTTTCGGTGTGGTGGCTCCGCCGGTTCCGGTTCGGACCCGTCGAGTGGGTCTGGCGGACGGCCACCTACCGGACGCGACAGCCGATACGCCTCGAGGAGTGAGCACGGTTCGGTCGGAGACGGCCTCGAGACGGCCACCGCTCAACGGCAGCTCCTATGCCCGATCGGCCCACCGGTCGGGCCAGAGATCCGCCGCCTGCATCCCGGACTCGTACTCCTGGGCCTGTAGTTGCTCCCGGAGGTCAGCGTCCGAAACTCGAGGAACGGAGGCGTGGGTCAGCTCGCAGGCGAGACAGGCCGTCAGGACGGCGTGTTCGCGGAGGTTCCGCGGATCGGCCTTGTCGCGCGTGTCGGCGGCCGTGTGTCCCCAGCCGCGCCCACGTTCGCGACCTTCGGGCGGCTCGCTGTGGAGCTGGAGGGCGGGCACGCCCGCCCGGAGGAACGGCCAGTGGTCGCTGAACGGGTGTGGGTCGGACTCGACGGTGACCGGCTGGCCCAGGTCGTCGATGACGCGTTCGGCCAGCGTCTCGAGGCCTTCGGAACCGTGCGTGAGCGCCCGCAGGTTCCGAAAGCGGCCGGCCCCGTCGACGTTGAGGACGGCGCTCACCGACTCGAGGTCGATGTCGTCGGCCAGCGCCTCGGCACCCAGCAGGCCGATCTCTTCGCAGCCGACGCCGACGAGGCGGACGCGCCGGGCGAGCGAGTCCTCGATCGCCGAGAGGATCGCGGCCGCGCCGACGACGGTCGCGATGCCACAGCCGTTGTCGAGGGCGCCCTCGGCGACGTCGTGGGCGTCGTAGTGGGCGACGACGAGGACTTCCTCGTCGGTGTCGGGGCCGACGGCTCCGGCGACGTTCTGGCTCGAGCCGTCCCGGGTCGTGGCGTCGACGCGGATGCGAGCGCGGACGCCGTCGGCGGCGTACTCTCTGAGCCAGTCGCCGGTTTCGGCGCTGACGCCGATTCCCGGCGCCGCGGCCACACCGTCGAACGTCAACGCGCCGGTCGGCGGCAACTGCCCGGGGACGTGATTGGCGAAGACGAACCCCGCCGCCCCGGCAGCGACGGCGTGGCCGAACGTCTCCATCCGGTGGACGAATCGCTTTCCCGGCGGCGTCGTCGTACTCGAGAGGGCGATCGCCCCCTGGAGGTCCGCGTCGGCGATCTCCTCGGGCGTCCCGTAGCCGACGTCGACGAGCGGCCCGGTAACGTCGCCCGCCGGCGAGTACGGCAGTGCGATCGCCTCGAACGAGCGGTTGCGTCCGGCGTCGACTCGATCTGGCTCGGCGTCCTCGAGCGCGTCGTCGGACCTCGACCGGTCCCCGAAGACGGCGAACTCGGTCGATCCACGCTCCCAGTACTGCATCGGAAACTCGGTAATCGAGACGTCCTCGAGTCCCGCGTCCCGAAACGCCTCGCCGACGAGGTCGGCCGCGCGTCGTTCGCCCGGCGATCCGCCCATCCGGGTGGGCAGTTCGGTCAGCCGCGTGAGCAGGGCCCACGGACGGTCGTCGGTCCAGGTCCGGCCGATCGCCGGCTCGAGCGCGTCGACGCGCGTCGTGAGCGATTCGGTGCCGTCGGCGTCGCGGTCGTCCATACCCCCGGCATCTCTCTCGAGCGGCAAAATCGTTGGGCCGCTCGCGGCGCTCGAGAGGGGCCGACGACGAGGAGACGCGGAGACGTCGTACCCGGTCGACACGCTTTACCACCTTCGTTCCGAAACTGCGGCCATGAGTTCCGTTCCGGACCGGTCCGAGGTCGACGAGGAGTACACCTGGGACCTCGAGAGCATCTACGCGACCGACGACGACTGGGAGGCGGCCTACGAGGCCGTCGCCGAGCGCGTCGACGAACTCTCGAGTTACGAGGGGGAGGCCACCGAGGACGCCGAGACCTTACTCGCCGTCCTCGAGTTACGCGACGAGGTCATGCGCGAGGTGTCGACCGTCGCGGCCTACGCCCGGATGCGGCGCGACGAGGACACGACGAACCAGCACTACCAGGCGCTGACCGCCCGCGCACAGTCGCTGGCCGCGGACGCCCAGTCGGCCGCGTCGTTCATCGAGCCCGAACTTCAGGCGCTCACCCACGAGGAGTTCGAGGAGATGGTCGAGACGGAGTCGGACCTCGAGACGTACGACCACTACGTCGACGACGTGTTGCGGATGAAACCACACACCCGGTCGGCGGAGGTCGAAGCGCTGCTGGCCGACCTGGGTGAGGTCACGGGCGCGACGGGCGAGGTGTACACCATGCTCTCGAACGCCGACATGGAGTTCCCCGTCGTCGAGGACCCGGACGGAGAGGCTACCCAGATTACCCAGAGCAACGTCGTCAACCTGCTCAAACGCCCCGATCGCGAGTTCCGCCAGCGCGTCTACGAAGGCTACTTCGACGAGTGGGAGTCGGTCCGGAACACCGTCGCCGCCGCCTACAAGAACAGCGTCAAAGCCGACGTCAAACTCGCCCAGGCGCGGGACTACGAGACCGCCCGCGAGGCCGCCCTCGACGGCCCCAACGTCCCCGTAGAGGTCTACGACACGCTCGTCGAGACCGTCCACGACAACGTCGAGACGCTCCACCGCCACGCCGAACTCAAGCGGACGGCGCTCGGGGTCGACGAGCTCCGAATGTGGGACCTCTACATGCCCCTGACCGGCGGCGAAGGGCCGGACGTCGAGTACGAGCAGGCGACCGAGTACGTCGTCGACGCCCTCGAGCCCTTGGGCGAGGAGTACCAGTCGCGTGTCGCCGAGGGCCTCGACTCCCGGTGGGTCGACGTCTACGAGAACGAGGGGAAACAGTCCGGCGCGTACTCGGGTGGCACGTACGACACGCAGCCGTTCATCCTGATGAACTACCAGGACGACATCTCCTCGATGTACACCCTGGCCCACGAACTCGGCCACTCGATGCACTCCGAGCTGACGAAAGACGAACAGCCCTACGTCTACTCGGGCTACGAGATCTTCGTCGCCGAGGTCGCCAGCACGGTCAACGAGGCATTGCTAACGCAGCATCTGCTCGAGACCGTCGACGACCCCGAGTTCCGCACGCACGTCCTGAACGAGTTCGCCGAACGCGTTCGCTCGACGCTCTACCGCCAGACGCTCTTTGCGGAGTTCGAACACGAGGCCCACCGACTCGAGGAGGCGGGCGAACCGCTGACGGCGGACCGACTGGACGAGCTCTACCGCGAGTTGAAAGCCGACTACTACGAGCCAGCGGTCGTCGACGACCGGATCGCCCGCGAGTGGATGCGGATTCCGCACTTCTACCGGGCGTTCTACGTCTACCAGTACGCGACCGGCATCTCCGCCGCGCTCGCCATCGTCGACCGCATCCTCGAGGCGGGCGAGCCGGCCGCCGAGGACTACCTCGAGTTCCTCCAGCAGGGCTCCCGGGAGTACCCGCTGGAACTGCTGGAGATCGCCGGCGTCGACATGAGCACGTCGGAGCCCGTCGAGCGCGCGCTCGCGACCTACGGCGAGCGACTCGACGAGCTAGACGCGTTACTCGAGTGAGGAGCGCCGGTCGACGCGGAACCCGATCCCCCGGATGCCACCGGGGTGGTGCAAAAACCACCGACGACCCAAAGGCACATTTATCGTCGGGGACGTATCGGCGGACGTCAGGATGTCTCGAAGCCCGTCTCTCCCCGACCGACCTCATCGCGATATCGACCCCGATCTTCCAGACGACGAGCGGCTCGAGGCGTTGCGCGGCCACTTCGTGGACCTCGTCGACGTCAACGAACAGCTGTCCGATCAGCTCGAGGAAGCCGACGAGCGCCGCGAGCGCCTCCGCGAGCGCGTCGACCGGGTCGAACGGGAAAACGAGACGCTCAAGAGTTCGTCGCTGTACATCGCGACCGTCGAGGACGTGATGGACAACGGCGACGTAATCGTCAAACAGCACGGCAACAACCAGGAAGTGCTCACCGAGGTCTCCCCACGGATCGCCGACCGCGTCACGGCCGGAGACCGCGTCGCCGTCAACGACTCCTTCGCGATCCAGCGGATCCTCGACGCCGAGACGGACGCTCGCGCCCAGTCGATGGAGATCACCGAGCGCCCGCAGGTGACCTACGAGGACATCGGCGGCATCGACGAGCAGATCCGCGAGGTCCGCGAAGCGGTCGAACAGCCACTCGCCGAACCAGAGGTGTTCGAGGAAGTCGGCATCGAACCGCCGAGCGGCGTCCTGCTGTACGGCCCGCCCGGGACGGGCAAGACGATGCTCGCCAAAGCCGTCGCCAACAAAACCGATGCCACCTTCATCAAGATGGCCGGCTCCGAACTCGTCCGGAAGTTCATCGGCGAGGGCTCACGACTCGTCCGCGACCTCTTCGAGCTGGCCCGCGAGCGCGAACCCGCCATTATCTTCATCGACGAGATCGACGCCATCGCCGCCACTCGCACCGAATCCAAGACCTCCGGCGACGCCGAGGTCCAGCGGACGATGATGCAACTGCTCGCCGAGATGGACGGCTTCGAGGCCCGCGGCGAGATCCGCATCATCGCCGCCACCAACCGCTTCGACATGCTCGACCGCGCAATCTTGCGCCCCGGCCGGTTCGACCGCCTCATCGAAGTGCCAGAGCCCGACCAGGAGGGACGAGAGCGCATCCTCGAGATCCACACCCGCGGAATGAACGTCAGCGACGGGATCGACTTCGCGGCGCTGGCCGAGCAGACCGACGGCTACTCCGGCGCCGAGATCGAAAGTCTCGCGACCGAGGCGGGCATGTTCGCCATCCGCGACGACCGCGATACGGTCCGCCACGAGGACTTCCTCGAGGCGTTCGAGAAGATCGAGAACGACGACTCGAGCGACGTCGTCTCCTCGGCGGGCTACTTCTACCAGTAGGGATCCGGTCGATTCTCTTCCGTTTCGAAGCGTTCTGACTGCCCAGTAGTAACCGACGGGCGCGAATCGAGTCGGCTACTCAGTCGGCACGCGTGCGCCCGCGATCGGTCACCGCGGCCGCGAGCGAGGCCAGAGCGGTGTAGACGCCCAGATCGTCTCGTCGCTCGACCGTCCGGGCGAAGCCATCGAGCC
>LKMK01000169.1 GCA_001563805.1 Natrialbaceae archaeon B1-Br10_E2g2 | reverse complement strand
GACGCCCACCACGACCAGGTCGTACATGTCCGTGACGTGTTCGTCCGGCAGTAAATAGTTTCTCGAGCGTCTCGCAGGCCGACGGGACGGCGCTCGAGGCCGGAGTACGCCGCCGCCGACCTCAGCGCACCATCGTCAACAGCATCTTGAACCGAGCGGGAGCGTCGACGGCGTGGGGGACCGCCGGCGGCATGAAGATCGATTCGCCGGCCTCGAGGACGCGTTCGTCCCCGTCGATCGTGATCGCGGCGGTGCCGTCGAGCACCTGAACCAGGGCGACGTGAGGGGCGGAGTGTTCGCTGATGCGCTGGCCTTCGTCGAGCGCGAACGCGGTCAGCGTCGCCGATCCCTCGTCGATCAGGGTTCGACTGACGATCGAACCGGGCTGGTACGCGACGACGTCAGCGAGGTCGAGTACCGATCCGTCGAGTTCCTCGAGCGAGCCGTCCTCGGATGTCATACTCCATAGTTCGCCGTGTGCGTCTTTGCAGACGTCCCGTACATATTCGGCAGCTGGCGCCCTCGCAGGTCCACCCACCACCGGACGGTCGGCCGAGAGTCTCGACAGCGGGCGGAAGTGTCACCCTACCCGACGTATTTTTCGGGGGAGCCTCCCGCTCGAGAATCGCTGAGAGTGCAACCGAAATGAGGGGGCCATCGGGTAAACGAAAAGTCACGGACGTTGACTGTTTGGGAGGCTCCTTCGACTGGAGACGGATACGAAAACCGCCGTAGGGAAGGCAGGTAACGCGAAATTGTTCTCGAGACCGCCGACGGCCAGCATAAATAGAAGTGCTCGATTTCTTTACTAGATCCAGTCGAACCGGTGCTAAAACCGCAAGACTGGGACGGGCACCGGTGTCGAAACTGCCCCTCCGAATAGCGACAGGAACGTTCAATTTCACTGGACACTCCGTTTTTATTGTAAATCGATTCTTACTCCTCGTTCCTGATGGGGTGGAACGCAAATGCGATGTGTGAAGTGTCGGAATAACGCCGGATACAACCGCGCCGTGGTCGACGTTCTCAGTGGGACGACGATCGGCGGGCTGTGCGTGAACTGTGAACGCGAGGAGTTCGGCCGAAGCTTCCAGTACACGCAGGGGCGAGCCGATCGGAAGTGCCAGCTCTGTGATCGAGACGGACACGTCGCGGTCCCGCAGTACGTCTCGAGAGTCGAGTCCAGAAACGGCGACGCCGTCGTTCGCTCGTCGCTCGAGGACTGCGAGTCGGCACCCTGTCTCTGTGACGAGCACTTCCACGAAGTGCTGGCAGCCGATCCGCCAGCGCCGTCGGTGGAGCGCTGACGGAGGAGGCGACGACGGGGAACGCACGCGGCTCGTTCCGACCGACGACCGACGTCCCGATCCGGCCGACGGCTGACGATCCGATAGAGGGGCACAGTCACGCAACTATCGGCGATCAGCGGTGTGAAACGGGCGACCGCTCGAGCGATCAGCTATCGACCCGTCCGGAGAACATCCACTCAGTGTGTCTCGTCCAGCAGCTCCCACAGCCGCTCGACGTCACCCTCGAACCGCTCGAGCAGGTCGCGGACCTCAGCTCTGGCGTCGTCGGTGACGACGACGTGAACCATCCCCTCGTCGGGCTGGCCGTAGACGACGCTCGCACCCTCGGGCGCGGCGGCAATCGCAGGCAGTGCAACGAGGTCTTCTTCACCATCGACGAGAACAGTCGTGGGCTCGTCCGCGTCGAGCCCCTCAAGGAGGGCACGGACGACGTCCACGGAGAGCTCCGCGGGCGGGTTAACGGCCTCGAGGTTCGTCTCGGCGGCGACGGTTTCGCGGATCTCGTCGTCGACCCGCTGGCGTTTGGTTCGCTCGTCGACGAACGCGACGTCAGGCGCGTGGTTGGCCTTTAGAAAGTGATAGGTGACGACGTCGCCGACGGTGATCACCGGGCCGTCGAGCTCCTCGAGCAAGGCCTCGGCGTCGGTCTCGATCGGCCCCAGCGGTGTCTTGAGTTCGTGTCGCAGGTCGTCGGGGAGGACGAGCAGCCGATCGTACGCACCGTCGTCCGGGGAGTCGGAATCGTCGCGACTCACGGCTACCGAACTTTGAGCGCGTACGCACCGGACTCGGTGACCTGCATCTCCTGGGCGATCTCGCTCTCTTCGGGGTGGGCGATCACGACGTAGCCGGCCCAGTCTTCGGTCAGCGACGAGGAGTTACACGCATCGCAGGTTTCGTTGTCGGCGTCGTTGACGCGGTGACACTCCCGACAGACGAGACGATTGGATGCCATCGTTACTCACCCGGAGTCGCTTCTTGTGTCTCGTGGTCGTCTTTGAGCCAGCCGTGCTTGCCGAGTCCCGGCTGTTTCGCCGTGAGACCGATCTTCGAATCTCGCGGGTTGCGCTCGTCGATGCTCTTGGTGACGATGCGGGCCCGGACGGCGTCCTCGACGCCGAGTGCGCGGGCGGACTCGTTCGAGGAGAGTTGCTGGTTCTCGCCGTCGTAGGCGAGATACTCGTCGGAGATCTGCGAGACGTGCAACAGCCCGTCGACGGGCCCGATCCCGACGAACGCGCCGAACTCGACGACCTCGACGACGGTGCCGTCGACGACCTCCTGCATCTGTGGGTCGAACGTCAGCGCGTCGAAGTCGGCTTCGTAGTAGACGCCGGGGCGGTTCGGCAGGACCGTCCCCTCGCCGATGTCGTGAACGTCCGTCACGGAGACGACGCTGCCGACCTCCTCGTCCATGCGCCCCTCGAGTTTGTCCTGGAGCAGTTTCTTGACGAGCGCCGGCGAGACCTCGCCGAGCTCCTCGGGCGGTACCTCCACTGTGTCTTTCAATCTAACCCGTTTGTACATCTATGGTTGAGTGATCGCTAACTTGTTTCTCCCGCGTAATGCAATTACCGGTCTTCCCTCCTCGAGCACCCGGTCGCGAAGCGGCCGGTCGTTGGTGACGACGTAGTCGGCCGCGCCGTCCCGGGCGAGTTCGACCAGCGCGTCGTCGGCGTAGGACGCCTCGGTGTCGACGACGAGACAGCGTTCGGTCGCCAGATCGTGACCGACGGACGCCGCCGTCCCCTCGGTGCCGCCTTTCTCCGACAGCCGCCTGAGTTCCTCGACGACGGCCTGTGGCGCCACCACCTCGAGCGGGTCGGCTCGCGGCTGGTCGGAGTCCGGTGTGTGTGACACACCACCCAGCAGCCGGTCGAGTTCGTCGAACAGCCTGACGTCGAGTTCGACCGGCATCATCAGCGCGCTCGTATCGAGGGCGACCCGCGTACTCATTCTCGTCGGTCGACCTCTCTAGCCCTGTAGCGTTCCCAGCCCGATCAGCCGCCAGCGCGCGCCGATGCGACGGTTGATCGCGATCTTCGCGCCCGGCTCGGCCGCGACGGGTCGTTTGAGCGAGACTTCGCATTCGCCCTCGCGGGCACTGGTGACCGCGCCGACGGTCGTCGCCGTCCCGACGGTCATCATCAGCGGCTCGCCGGTGCTGATCTCGTCGATCTCGCCGCCCTCGTCGCCGACAACACGCTCGAGCAGGTCGACGTCCATCGTGAACGACTGCCAGGTCGGGGGCAGACTCCCCGGCGGGCCGGCGATGCGACCGGCGAGTGCGTCGCCTTTGGTCAGCGAGGGGTCGAGGGCGGTACCGACGCCCAGCAGTCCGCCCGGCGTGACGGTGTCGACGGTCTCGCCGCCGGCTTGCAGCGACCGGATCGTCGTCTGGATCGGGACGTACTCCGTCTGGCCGCCCTCCTCGACCTCGCGGCCGGGGCGGATCTCGATCTCGTCGCCGACCTCGAGTTCACCCTGCACGAGGCTGCCACCGAGGACGCCGCCGGAGAGGGTCTCGGCGGTCGTCCCCGGCTTGTTGATGTCGAAGCTACGGGCGACGTGCATCCGGGGATCGGCGTCGGGGTCGCGGTCGGGGGTCGGGATCTCGGTTTCGATCGCGTCGATCAACACGTCGAGATTGACCTCCTGGCCCGCGGAAACCGGAACGACGGGGGCGTCTTCGGCGACGGTTCCCTCGACGAACGTCTGGATCTCCTCGTAGTTCTGTCGCGCCTGGTCGGTGCTGACGAGGTCCACCTTGTTCTGGGCGATGACGATGTTGTCGATGCCGATGATGTCCAGCGCCATCAGGTGCTCTTCGGTCTGGGGCTGTGGGACGGGTGCGTTGGCGCTGACCACCAACACGGCGCCGTCCATCAGCGATGCGCCAGAGAGCATCGTCGCCATCAGGGTCTCGTGACCAGGGGCGTCGACGAACGAAACGGTCCGAAGCGGCTCGCTCGGCGAGCCGTCCGGACACTCCTCCTCGACGGTGTACTTCTCGGGGTCGTCCAGCTCCGGACACTCACGGAACGTGGCGTCCGCATAGCCCAGCCTGATCGAGATGCCGCGTTTCATCTCTTCCGAGTGCTGGTCCGTCCACGAACCACTCAACGCTTGCACGAGCGTTGTCTTGCCGTGGTCGACGTGGCCGACGAGCCCGATGTTCACCTCCGGTTGTCGATTTCCTGCCATAAGACGATGAGTAATCTTAGGTAATCGTTCCGCCGTGCGCTTTAAAAACCTACTGTTCTGGGGCGGCGTTCCCTCCGGCGGTCACGCCACCGAGACGGTCACGGCTCCAGAGGGGTCGGTCGAGGATACGGCTCCCAACTCGAGAGCTGGCGATCCCGGTCGGACAGCCAGGCTTACTCCGATAGTCAGACGAGCAGGTATACCGAGTTGCCACAACGTTCCCAAAACGGGCCGTGGGTGTGACGGAACGGACACACCGCAATCGGCTTCAGTCGGCGTCGACGACGAACATGACGCCACTGAACTCCTCGCCATCGGGCGTCGTACAGCCGATCTCGTATTTGCCGACGAACGGAAACTCCCAGGAGTGGCCCGTGCCGTGGTCGTCACCCGCCCAGCCGCAGGCGTCGGGCGACTCGAGCGGGTAGATCTCGTAGCCCGACTCGGGCCAGTTCCAGGTGACGGTCGCCATCTCCTCGACCATCACTGGGTCGGGATCGAACCGGTGGTCGCCGTCGGGCGCGACGACGATCTCGACCTCGGACTCGCCGGTGCGATCGACGGGGTCGTACGCCTCGAGATCGTCGAGGTGCGTCTCGTACCCCGGCCCGTCGTCGTCGGAGTCGTCGACTTCGGGTTCCGCCGGTTCGTCGCCATCCGTCTCGTCGTCCAGACAGCCCGAGAGAGCGGCCGTCGCACACGCGGCCCCGAGGACCGTCCGTCGCGTCCACATACGTCGAACCAGGGAGCCGTCGGGTATAATGGTTCGTCAGAATTCGAGGTTCTTACCACAGTCAACCCCGCGATTGTCGGCGACGGCTAGCGGTCGATCTGACTCACGGCCAGCGACCGACCTGATCTCACGCTCCGCCGCGCGCCGACGGGTCGGCCTCGAGTTCGTCGACGAGCGCGTCGACCCGTCGGCGGATCTCCTCGCGGATCTCACGGACCTCCTCGAGTGGTCGACCGTGTGGATCCTCGAGCGACCAGTCGCGAGCGTCGCCACGCCAGGTGGTCGGGCAGATCCCGTCGGCCGAACAGCCCATCGTGACGACCATATCGCAGTCAGCGATCTCGTCCTGGGAAATTTCGCTGGGCTCCCGATCCGAGAGATCGATATCGACCTCCTGCATGACAGCCACGACGACCTCGTGAACCTCGTCGGCGGGGTCGGTACCGCCACTCCGGAGTTCGACGTTCTCGAGGCCACGCTCTCGCCGGGCGCGTTCGGCGAACGCAGCGGCCATCTGGCTCCGGCCGGCGTTCTGGACGCAGACGAACGCGATGGTGGTCGTGCTCATCGGGCGGTTGCCTCCTCGGTTGGGAACGGTACGACAAAACGGTTCGTGCTGTGGATTCGGATCATGGTGGGTACGATCGGTGCGTCAGTCATTACCGGCACTCGGTCGGTCCCGAGGGGCGTCGTCGTCCGCGAGCGTCGACTCGATCCGGACGTCGGCGATCTCACGTCCGGCCGCGACCGTCCGTCGCAGTCGGCGGGCGGCCACAGCCACGGCGGCGTCCGAGTCGGTGCCCTCTGAACAGCGCCGCTCGAGGTCTTCGAGCGGATCCGAGAGATCGGCGGCTGCCTCGAACGTCCGATCGACGTCGCCCGCGAGTGCGAGTTCGAGGACGGCCCTGGCGTCGGCCCCGACGGCGTCGAACCGATCGGCGAGCACGTCGGCCGGCGGCTCGCTTCGATCGATCGCGACGCGGGCGATCCCCTCCGCGTGGTCGGCGACACGCTCGAGGGCTCGGGCGATCCGGTACTCGCGAAAGGCCTCGGCGCGGGTCGTTTCCAGTCGATCGAGTTCGTGGACGTCGGTGAACCCACGGTGGACGCCGCGGCTGACGAACGCGAAGAGTCGGTCGACGTCGTCGTCACGGTCGATCACCCGGCGTGCGAGCAGTTCGTCGCCGGTCACGACGGCGGTGCACGCGTCGACGTGCATCTCGAGGACGAGGCGCCGGATCTGTGCGACCGTCTGCGGGAGCGACACCTCACTGACGTCGAGGACGTTCGCGATCGTCAGTCGATCCGCGCCGTCGTCCTGGATCGTGACCCCGACGAGCCGACTCGCGGTCCGTTCGACCGTCCGGCGAACGGCGGGGGCCGTCTCGAGACCAGTGACGGTGATCCGGTCACAGCCGATCAGGTAGGCCCGCTCGACCCGCCGGATCGTCACCGCTTCGCTCGCGACGCTCGCGTCGATCGTCACCGCCGGATCGGGCGTCGACACCGTCTCGGTCGCGACGACCAGCCGGTCGTCCTGCGGATAGAGGTACATCGACGAGCCGGACTCGAGGCCCTGCTCGACGGCCCACGCTTTCGGAAGCGAGACGACGAACGTCGAGTTGCCCGCGATCTGGACCGTCCGTTCGACGGGATCGCCCGCCGCGTCGGCGTGCGTTCCCGGACGCATCAGTAGATCAACTCGTCGTCGTTGTCGACCATGTACAGCGTTCGGGCGGCGACGTTGACCGCGTGATCGCCGACGCGCTCTAGGTCCCGGATCGTCAGCAGCGTTCGCGAGACGGCCTCGAGGGCAGCGTCGTCGGCGTCGCCGTCGCTGGCGACGAGATCCCGGACGACGGACCGGCTGGCTCGTGCACACTGGTCGTCGATCTCGTCGTCACTGGCGGCGATTTCGTGCGTGGCCGCCGCATCGTCGGTCGCGTAAGCGTTCATCGCGTCGTCG
>LKMK01000027.1 GCA_001563805.1 Natrialbaceae archaeon B1-Br10_E2g2 | reverse complement strand
GGGCCGCGCTCGCGTTTTGGCTCAACTGTTACAACGCGGCGACGCAGTTGCTCCTCGAGCGACGGCCGGCGCTGTTCGACTCGCGCGTTCGGTTCTTCCGGGCGCCGGCGATCACCGTCGCCGGGACGGCGCTGAGCCTCGACGACGTCGAACACGGGATCCTCCGCGGTCGGCGCTCGAAGTATGGACTGGGCTACCTCCCGCGACTCTCGCGGACGGGGCTCGGCGCGGCCTACCGACTCGAGCCAGACCCCCGGATCCACTTCGCGCTGAACTGCGGTGCGGCGAGCTGTCCGGCGATACTCGCCTACGAGCCCGAACCGATCGACGAGATCCTCGACGAGGCGACCCGAACGTCACTCGAGCGGTCGGTCGAGTACGATCCCGAGCGCGATCGACTCCGGCTACCACGTGTCTGTCTCTGGTTTCTCGGCGATTTCGGCGGGCCATCGGGACTGCGGTCGTTTCTCCGGACCCACGGGGTCGTCCCGGAGTCCGCGTCGACTCCCTCGCTGCGGTTTCGGGGGTACGACTGGAGCGCTCGTCCGCGGGCGTTCGCATCGTCGCGGGAGTGACGGGACGGCCGTATCGGCTCCGCTCGAGCGAACCGAGCACCCGCATCGAAAATCATCACCGTTAGGACCCCGCAGGTAAATCCTCCGAGATGTGCGGCTGGTACAGCTGACGGTTCCGACGGGCAAGCGCGAGACGATCCTCGAGACGCTCGAGGAGCGTGGCGTCGACTACGTCGTGACCGACGAGAACGGTCGCCGGGAGGTCACCGCAGTCGTCTACTTCCCGCTGCCGACGTCGGCCGTCGAACCGATCCTCGACGAGCTCCAGGAGGCCGGCATTAGCGAGGACGCCTACACGGTCGTCGTCGACGCCGAAACCGTCGTCTCACGCCGATTCGAGGCGTTGCGCGAGGAGTACGAGACGGGTGACGTCGAGTCCGACCGCATCTCGAGACAGGAACTCGAGACCGAGGCCGAGTCGCTGACGCCGACGTTCGGGGTCTACGCGACGATGACGATCGTGAGTGCGGTCGTCGCGACGGCGGGGCTGTTACTCGACTCGCCGGCGGTCGTCGTCGGTTCGATGGTGATCGCGCCGCTGATCGGGCCGGCACTGGGTGCGAGCGTCGGGTCGGTGATCGACAACGAGGCGCTGTTCAGACACAGTATCCTCTATCAGATCCTGGGTGTCGTCCTCGCGATCGCCGCGGCGGCCGTCTTCGCGTGGATGGTCCGGGTGACGAACATCGTGCCGCCGGGCCTCGAGATCGGCGAAGTCGACGAGATCGCCGAACGGCTCACGCCGGATCTACTTTCGCTTGCAGTCGCCCTCGGCGCCGGCGTCGCGGGGATCGTGAGTCTCGCGACGGGAATTTCGGTCGCGCTGGTCGGCGTGATGATCGCCGCGGCACTCATTCCGCCCGCCGCCGCGGCCGGCATCGCCATCGCGTGGGGTGAGCCGTCCGCGGCGATCGGCTCCACCGCGCTGGTCCTGGTGAACGTCCTCTCGGTGAACCTCGCCGGTCTCGTGACGCTCTGGTACGCCGGCTACCGGCCCGAAAACCTCTTCTCGCTCCGACCGACCGAAGAGCGGGTACGCAAGCGCGTGGCCGGGCTCGTGGTAATCGTCCTCGTCTTCGCGGTCTTTCTCGGGGCGATCACCTATTCGTCGTTCGTCATCTCGACGTTCGAAAACGACGCCACCGAGGAGATCGAACTCGTCCTGTCGGAGGATGAGTTCGCCGAGTACACGCTCCTCGAGGTTCAGGTCCAGACCGACGGCAACTATCCGTTTCTGGGGCCCGAACGAGTGATCGTGACGATCGGCGGGCCGCCTGACGAACGCTCGCCCGCACTGGAAGAGCGGCTCCACGAACGAGTGTCGGCCCAGACCGACCAGGACGTCGCCGTCCAGATCAGATACATCGGGCTGGTCGAGCGCTGACCGACCTCGCCCGGGCCGTTACCGACGGCGGAACCGATCGAACGCACTCGAGGGCTCCGTGTCGGCCGGGTCGTCGTCGCGTTCGGAGCGTCCGAATCGACGCCGGATCCACGTTCGTGGGCCGCCGATCCGGTTGACGAGGTACGTCGGGAAGTACAGCGCGAACGCGCCGAGCGCCAGGAAGCCGACCCCGCCGACGACCTCGCCCGCCTGGAGAAACGAGAGCCCCAGGAAGAACATCGGGCCGGCCATCGAGAACCCCGCGGCCAGCTGGAGCATGTCGAGCAGTCCCAGTCGCTTCATCGCCACACCATCCGCCTCGATATCCGGGGCTGGTCGCTCATTCCTCGAACGGGAGTTTCGGCTCGTGGCCGACGGCGTCGACGGCCGCCTCGAGCACCCCGTCGACGTTCTCGTCGGTCTCGACGCTCATCTCGAGGTCGGCGTCGAGTTCGTCGAGGAGGCTCTCGTCCCACACGTCTCGGCGGTCGGTCTTGTTCGCGACGGTGAGGACGGGAATCTCGTCGAACTGGGCGGCGATCGCGTCCCGAAGCTCGAGCTGGGAGGCGAGCGGGTAGCCACACTCGGCGCTCGGGTCGACCATGACGAGCATGCAGTCGCCGAGGTGTTCGATGGCGCTGACGGCCTGGGTTTCGATCTCGTTGCGTTCGGCCGGCGGCCGGTCGAGCAGCCCCGGCGTGTCGACGATCTGGTAGCGGATGTGGTCGTGCTCGAAGTGGCCGACGCCGATCCCCTTCGTCGTAAACGGGTAGGAGGCGGTCTCGCCGCGGGCGTTCGTCACGTCGTTGACGAACGAGGACTTGCCGACGTTGGGGTAGCCGGCGACGACGATCGTCGGCTCGTCGGGATTGATCTCGGGCAGGTCGCGCAGGGCGTTGCGCGCCTCGTTGATGAACAGCAGGTCGTCGCCGACCTGTTCGACGACGTCCGCGAGTCTGGCGAACGCCTGCTTTCGGTGTTTGCGCGCGGTGTCGACGTCGGTCTTACGCAGCCGTGGCTGGTACTCGTCGTGGATGTCGCGGGCTTTCCGGCTCGCCCACATCACCTCCGAGAGGCTCTGGCGCAGGGCGTCGACGCCCGTCGTCTCCCGCCCACCGCCGGTCGTCGACTCGAGGATTGCGTCCGCGAGTTCGTAATAAAAGGGGTGGACCTCGTCCTCGTAGGCGAAATCCGGCCACGCCGTCACGACGTTCTCCAGGTTGTCCGAGATGATACTCGAGGCGGTCTGGAGCATCGACTGCTGGGCCTCGAGGCCGCCTTTCGCCCTGCCGGCTCGTGCCGCCCGCGAGAACGCCTTGTCGATCAGCTCTTCCGACGTGGGCGTCGTCGGAAGGTCTTCGAAAATCATGGGCGTAGCTAGAACGCCCGGTCGTAAAAGGTCGTTCGTTACGACTCGAGCGGGCGACGGTCACACACGGAGGCCTTTTGTTCGCTCGCGTCGTTCACCGAACGATGACGGACTGGCGTGCGGTACTGATCGGCTTTCTCGTCGCGACGGTCCTCGGCGTGCTCGGACTCACGCTGCCGGGCGTCGGCCAGCTCGCCGCTGGATTGATCGGCGGCTTCGTCGCCGGCTACCTCGCCGGTGGCGGGCTCGGGAGCGGCTTCTGGCACGGCCTGCTCGCGGGTGCGCTCGGTGGTATCCTCGTCGGGCTGGTGATCGGCCTGCTCGTCGCGCTCGCGGGCTGGGTCGGCGGTCCGGCCGGCGGTGCGATCACGGGAATCGCCGGGCTCGGCATCGTCGCCGCCAGCGTCCTCCTCGCCTTTCTTTTCGCGCTCGAGAGCGCGCTGGCCGGTGCGCTCGGCGGCCTGCTCAACTCCTGACGACGGGCGTCCTCGAGGCCGACTCACTCGAGCCCCAGTTCGTCCTCGAGGTCGTCGTAGTCGGGGAACTCGGGCCACTCGCGGGCGACCCACGCGCCCTGGACCTGCAGGTCGGAATCGAGTGCGAAAAACGCCGGTCGGGGCTCGCTGATCCCTTCCATATCGTCTAGCTCGTGGTCGACGCCGTAGGCCTCGGCGACCGCGTTGGCCGGGTCGCTGAAGAACGGGAACGGACACGCTTCGTCCTCGAGGAACCGTTTGACGGCGTAGGGCGTCGAGATCGTGACGCCGACGACGCGGCCGGCACGGTCGTCCCACCCACGGTCACGGAGTTCGTCCCAGACGTACTTACCGACGAACGAGCCGAGCATCGGCGTGAACACGAGTATCGTCGGTCCGTCGCCCTCGCTCGAGAGCTCCGACAGCGACCGATCCTCCCAGAACTCGTCGTTCACGAGCGGCCGGGTGAACTCGGCCGCCTCGTCGCCGGGCTCGGGGTGGTTGGCTTCGCCCAACTCGACGACGTCGAACTCGAGCATTACTCCGCACCTCCATCACCGCTTGCGACTGCGGTTCCCGTCTCGGCGTCGGTCGCCCCGTCGCCGTAGGTCGACTCGAGGTAGTCGACGATGTTCGCGCTCTCGGCCATCGTCACGCCCGTGTTCTCGTCGACGATCACGGGGACCGTGCGGACGCCGGCGACGCGCTTGACGACGTCTCGCTTCGAGTGCAGGGGCTCGACGAACCGGGAGCGGTACTCGAGGCCGAGCTCCTGTAAGGTCCGGGTGACCCGTTCACAGAACGGACACGCCTGCAGCCGGTAGAACGTGATCGGTGGATCGGCCGGGTCGCTCATAGCCGTTCGTTCGGGGAACGGCCGGGTAAACGTGTCGTCGTCGGAAAAGCGCCGGGAAAATGGTAAAGGGTTAACCGATTCGGCCGCTACGGTCACCATCGATGGCGTTCTCTCTCCCCCTCGAGTTCGTGCTCGCCGCCTACGAGGTGCCCCTGGTCGGCCTCGAGGTCGACCAGTCGACGGTGACGCTGCTCGGCGTCGTCGCGGTAACGGTTCTCATCGGGCTCTCGGGCTTTTTCTCCTCCTCCGAGATCGCGATGTTCAACCTGCCCAAACACCGCCTCGAGGGAATGGTCGACGACGGCGTCGAGGGGGCGGCGTTAGTCAAACAGCTCAAAGACGATCCCCACCGGCTGCTCGTGACGATCCTCGTCGGGAACAACATCGTCAACATCGCGATGTCGTCGATCGCGACCGCGCTGCTCGGGCTCTACTTCGGCGGGCTCGTGGCGGTCGTCCTGGCGACGTTCGGTATCACGGCGATCGTCCTCCTGTTCGGCGAGAGCGTCCCCAAGTCCTACGCGGTCGAGAACACCGAATCGTGGGCCGTCCGCATCTCGAAGCCGCTGAAGGCGACGGAGTACCTGCTCTTTCCGCTCATCGTCCTCTTCGATTACCTCACCCGCCAGGTCAACCGGCTGACGGGGTCGACGGGCGCGATCGAGTCCCCCTACGTCACCCGCGACGAGATCCAGGAGATGATCGAGTCCGGCGAGCGCGAGGGCGTGCTCGAGGAGGAAGAACACGAGATGCTCACCCGGATCTTTCGGTTCAACAACACGATCGTCAAGGAGGTGATGACGCCCAGACTCGACATCACGGCGGTTCCCAAAGACACCGACATCGACGAGACCATCGAGACCTGTATCCAGAGCGGCCACGCCCGCATTCCGGTCTACGAAGGGAGCCTCGACAACGTGCAGGGCGTCGTCCACATCCGCGACCTCGTGCGCGATCTGAACTACGGCGAGACCGAAACCGAGGAGCTCGAACTCGGCGACCTCATTCAGCCGACGCTGCACGTCCCCGAGTCGAAGAACGTCGACGAACTGCTCTCGGAGATGCGCGAGAACCGCATGCACATGGCCATCGTCATCGACGAGTTCGGCACCACCGAGGGTATCGTCACGATGGAGGACATGATCGAAGAGATCGTCGGCGAGATCTTAGAGGGCGGCGAGGACCTCCCGATCGAGGACCTCGACGAGCGGACGGTCCTCGTTCGCGGCGAGGTCAACATCGAGGACGTCAACGAGGCCTTGGAGATCGAACTTCCCGAGGGCGAGGAGTTCGAGACTATCGCCGGCTTCATCTTCAACCGCGCGGGCCGACTCGTCGAGGAAGGCGAGGAGATCACCTTCGACGGCGTCCGCATCACCGTCGAGAGCGTCGAGAACACCCGAATCATGAAAGCCCGACTGCACAAACTCGAAGCGCCCGACGACGACGAGACGGCCGACGCAGACGGCACCCCAGACGCCTCCGAGTAACTCCGGATCGTCGCCCGTTTTTCTCTGTCCGTCCCTCCGCCGTGAGCCACCGCGTCACGCGGTCGCGGCGACGCGTTCGACTTCGTCGGCGACCTCACGCGGGACGACGATCCGCCGTGGCCCGGGGACGTACTGTCCGCCGGGCTGGGCGTAGGTGAGCCCGACGATCGCGGCGTCACCGATCGCTCGACTCGAGACGCCGACGATCACCTCGAGGTCGATCGCGTGGTCGGGATCGGCCAGATAGAGGACGCCGTCCTCGGTATCGAGCGCGCCGCGGGAACTGAGAAACGAGGCGAGGACGAGCGCCAGGAGCGCTGCCGGCAGCGTGAACGCGGCGAGCAACGTGAACGGGCCGGCGCCGACGCCCCCGAGCAGCTCACCCTGGGAGACGAGCCGGCCGATCCCCATCAGCCCCCCGATGACGACGGCCATCACGAGCGTCCCGACGGCGGCGTCGACCGCCCGCTCGAGGCTCCGTTCCGAGGCGACCGAGATCGAGAGGGCGTCGGCGACGCGCTCGAGTCGTCGTTCCGCGCGGGGGTCGACGGCGAGTACGAGGATGGTGACGGCGATGGCCCCGACCGCGGCGACGACGACCGATCCGGCGCCGGCCTGGGCGGCGATGTCGTAGAGCCGCCAGAAGGCGATAATGGCGATCATCGCGAAGAACGTCCCGACGCCGAGCGACCACAGGAGCCGAACGAGCCGCGACGTCGACGCGTCGCGTCGCCACTGGATCGTCTCGGGTGCGTCGGGATCGACGGGCACGTCCTCGTCCATAATCGAACTCGAGACCGATCGGGTAAAGACCGTTCGGTGTCGCTCGAGCGCCCGCCTCGAGGTCAGAGGAACAGCCAGGCGAAGGCGGTGTAGCCCGTGAAGGCGACGAGGATCGAGCCGGCGAGCGAGAGCGTCCACGCGAGCACCGTGTACCCCATCTTGCTGGCGCTGACGCCGCCGCCGGCGCCGGAGGCGGCGTAACCGCTGCCGATGATCGAACTGACGATGATCTCGTTGAACGAGACGGGGATGCCGAAGAGGACGGCGGCCTGAGCGATGGCGAACGAGGGGATGAGCGCGGCGATCGACCGCCGGGGGCCGAGCGAGGAGTAGTCCTGCGAGATCGCCTTGATCATCCGTGGCGCCCCGGTCCACGAGCCGACGAGGAGCCCGACGCCGCCGCCGACGAGCAACGCAATCAGCGGCAACCCGACGTCGCCGGACAGCGGGATCAACGGCCCGATCGCCAGCCCCACCTGACTCCCGCCCGCGGAGAAGGCGACGAGCCCACCCATCACCAGGAGGAACCGCCGCTGTGCCCGTTCCGGATCGTTCCGGACGGCGAGTGCGGTCGGCCCCGTCCAGAGCAGTATCATCCCGAGGGAGCCGAGGGCGATCCCCACGGCTCGAGAGACCGGGAGCACGCCGCCGGCCGTCTCGGCGAGCGAGGCACCGCCGTCGGGCGGTCCGAGGACGGCGAACTCGATGTTCGCGACGAGCAGGCCGACGATGCCCGCTAGCCCGATCATCACGTATCGTTCGGGAACCGGTTCGTCCCGCAGCGCGCGGGCGATGACGTACGCGAAGAAGACGCCGACGAACGGCGTCAGGATCCACATCGCGGCGATCTCGGTGTAGGTCCCCCAGGCGGGGTCGCCGCCCATCGCGAGGCCGGCGCCGATGACGGCCCCCGTCGCCGTGAACGCCGTCGCTATCGGATACCCCGAGAAGACGCCGATCGCGACCAGTGCAGCGGCGATGATGAGCGCGATCGTCGCCGCTGACGGCGAGAGTGTCACCCCGTCGATCAGGTCGCCCCCCATCGTCTCGGAGACGTTCGCCCCCTGGAGGACCGCCCCCGCGAAGCCGAGGATACCGACGAAGAAGCCGGCTCGCATCACCGAAATCGCGTTCGCGCCGACGGCGGGGGCAAACGGCGTCGACCCGCTCGAGCCGGCGCCGATCGCCCAGGCCATGAAGAGACTGGCAACTGCGGCGACCAGAAACGTCGCGAGCGTCGCGATCTCGACCATCTATGCGGCCGTACTGGCGGCCCATACAAGTGTGTGCCGACCTGGATCGACGACCTCGAGACCGTGTGAACGCGGCGCATCGAGCGTGTGGACTCGGCACACCGATCTCGAGGATGTCGAAACCGAGAGTACCGACTCGATGGCGCGTCGGAGACTACCCGGCATCGGCGGCATCGACGGTTCTCAGCAGGGCGAGACAAGTGGCGCCGAACCAGGCCGACGGTCAGTTCGTCGTCGACTTCGAGGCGTCGTCGTGCTCCGGCGGTGGCTCGGCGCCCTCGATCGCCTCGGCCGCGTCGGTGTCCTTCTCGACCTCGACGTGCCAGCGGTCGATCTCGTCTTCGTACTCCGCGAGCAGCTCCGAGATGTCGTCTTTCAGCACGTCGTCGTTGACGTTGACCTCGAAGACGAACCGTTCGCCGTTGTTCCCACCGCGGGTCGACTGCTGGATGTTCGCGCTGACGAGCTCGTTGTCGAAGTAGTAGGGTGCGAGCTGGGTCATCACGTTCTGGTAGACGGTGTCCTCGACGCGTCGCAACGCCTTCCGACCCGCGGAGTCGGCGGCTCGCGCGACGTAGTCGATCGACTCCTTCCAGTTGTCGACGGCCGCCCCGGTGTCGTCCTCCTCGAGTTGCTCGTAGGACTCCGAGAGCTTCTCGCCGGCCGTCTTGATGTCCTCGTCGGGCCGTTTGCCCGCCTTCTCGCCTTTGCCCTCCTCGACGTGGGCCTGCTCGGCGGTCTTCTCGTTGACGTCCGTCTCGAGGGTCTCGTGGGCTTTCGGGCGCCACTCGTCCCACTCCTCGAACGCGCGGGCGAACCTGGCATCGTGATCGCCGTCGGGGTCGTGAACGCCGGCATCGCGGAGCGCGCGTGTGACGCGTTCGCCGTGTTCGACGACGTCGCCCCAGTCGCCGCGAACCTTGAAACCCGAGATGCTCTCTTCCATTCGACTGGCACGGTGGTAGGGCGTCGATTGCTATAAACTTCCTTGCTGCGACCAAAAGCACCACCTGTCGGTTTTTCGTCGGCCGATCTCCTCGAGCGATCGGCTGTCGGTCGCGCCGGCTTCGACGGGCCTCGTTCGCCCGACGAGCGAGCGGGCGACTCGTACTCGACGCGGACCGATACCATGAACTACACGGCCCGTGGCGGATATGATATGCCGATCGAAGACCGGGATAACGCCTATCTCGTCACCCACGCACTGGCCAAGGACACGCTCTCGCGGCTCCGAGACGTCGAGACGGAGCAGGTAAGCTTCCGCAAGGGGCTCGTCAAGCTGGGGCGCATCTGTGGCTACGAGATCATCGACGGCCGCATGGAGACCGAGTACGTCGAGATCGAGACGCCGCTCGAGGAGACCATGGGCGAGCGCGTGAAAGGACTCGACGACGTCGTCATCATCAACGTTCTGCGCGCGGCGACGCCGTTCGTCGAGGGGCTGTTGAAAGCGTTCCCCCGGGCCCGACAGGGCGTCATCAGCGCGAGCCGTGACGAGGAAGCCGGCCGCGACGAGGACGGGTCGTTCCCCATCACGGTCGACTACGTCAAGCTGCCCGACATCACCGAAGACGACACCGTCATCGTCGCCGACCCGATGCTCGCGACCGGTAGCACGATGTGTACCGTCCTCGAGCACGTCACCGAGAACGCCCCCGAACCCGAGAACCTGATCGTCCTCTCGGCCGTCTCCGCGCCCGAAGGCCTGCTGCGCGTCGACGAGACCGCCCCCGAAGCCGACCTGCTGACGGTCTCGATCGACGACCGCCTCGACGACGACGGCTTCATCGTCCCCGGGTTGGGCGACGCCGGCGACCGCGCGTTCCGAACGACCTGATCCGGCGGTTCGCTCGCGTCGCCGCCGTTCTCGAGCCGACGATCCTCACTCGTCCTCGCCGCCTGAGAGCCCCGCGTTCGACTCGCGCTCGAGCGCCGGCGGGACGTCGTGGTAGTCGGAGTAGCCGTCGAACCAGCGAGCGATGCGCTCGAGTCGGTCGACGACGTGGGCGGGTTCGCCCGATCGGGAGAGTTCGTGGCCCTCCCGCGGATACCTGACCAGGCGGGTGTCGACGCCCCCCTTGCGTAGTCCCAGATAGAACAGTTCGGCCGTGTTGGCGGGCGTCCGGAAGTCCCGATCGGAGTGGAGCACGAGCGTCGGCGTGTCGACGTCGGGGACGTGGGCGACCGGCGACTGCTCCCAGAGGAACGCGGGTTCCTCCCACGGGGTGGTGCCGAAGTCGCCCTCGAGGAGGTGGTAGGCGTCGGTCGAGCCGTAGAAGCCGGTGAGGTCGTAGACGCCGCGCTGGGAAACGGCGGCCGCGAACCGGTCGGTCCGGGTGACCGCCCAGGCGGTCATGAAGCCGCCGAAGCTGCCGCCGGTGACGAACACCTCGTCTTCGTCGACGTACTCGCGCTCACAGACGGCCTCGACGCCCGCGAGCACGTCCGTCAGGGTAACCTCGCCCCAGTCGCGCTCGATGGCCATCGCGTGGTCTTCGCCGTAGCCGGTCGAGCCGCGCGGGTTACACCAGAAGACGACGTAGCCGCGGGCGGCGAGCGTCTGGAACTCGTGCCACATCGTCCCCGACGTCGTCCAGTGGGCGTGGGGGCCGCCGTGGATCTGGACGACGAGCGGGTACGTCTCGTCGGAGGCGTCGGCGTCGAACGCGGGTGGCGTCAGGAGCCAGCCCTGGATTCGCTCGGCGGCCTCGCGTTCGCCCTCCCCGTCCTCGCCACCCTCCTCGCCGGCCGCCTCGACCTCGAACCACACTTCCTTCGGCTGGCGAACTGCTCGGTCGGCGAGGTAGTCGCCGTTGACGCGGGTCAACCGGTGGCGTTCGTTCCCCTCGCGGGTCGTCACGAAGACGTCGCCCGGGTGGTCCCACTCGCTCTGGACGGTAGCGACGGCGTGGTCGCCGACCGAGAACGCCTCGACGGTGGCACCGTCGCCGTCGATCCGCCGGGGTGGGTCGCTCGCGTCGCCGGGGACCGCCCACAGCACCCGCGAGCCCTCGTCGGGGGTGGTGAAATACAGCTGGTCGCCGTCGGGTGCCCACGCGAACGTACAGCGGTGGCCGACCGTCCGATCGAGCGGTTCGGTCGGCGTCATCAGTTCGTCCGAGTCGCGGTCGACGACCCGGAGCTCCGTCTGGCGCATCGACAGCTTCTCTTCGGGCGTGTACTCGACGGCGACCCGGCCGTCCGCGGTGGCGTCGATCGAGTCGGGGCCGAGCCAGCCCGTCGTCTCGGCGACCGGCTCGACGGCGTCGGCCTCGAGATCGTGGGCGAGGACCTCGTAGCGCAGCGAGTCGTCGGGATCGTCGCCCACCTTCGTCGCGTAGTAGACCGTCCCACCGTCACCCCACGTCGGTGCAACGACGTCGGCGTCGCCGTCGGTCAGCCGAGTGATCGCCCCGCCGACGTCGCCGTCGTTCTCCGCGCCGTCCCCGTTCGGACTCGAGTCAGTCCCGTCGGGACCGACCTCGAGCGCCGTTTCCACGTCGAGGACGTAGACGTGGCTCCGTCGGCCGTCGACGTACTCGGTGGCTGCGCGGTAGATCGTCCGGTCGATCACCCGCGGATCGGGCTCCTCGCGCTCGAACTCGGGATCGACCGCGCGGTCACGACCCTCCTCGCGGTCCGCGGCGGTAACCGACTGGGAAAAGAGTAGCCGCGAGCCGTCGGGGCTCCACTCGAGGCCCTCGACGCCGCCGACGACCTGACTCAGCTGGCGAGCCTCGCCGCCGTCGGTGGGCAGGAGCCAGATCTGCTCGCGGTCGCCTGCTCCACGGCTACTCACGAAGGCGAGGGAGTCACCGTCGGGGCTCCAGCGAGGCTGGCTGTCGACGCCGTCGCTGGCCGTAAACTGGCTGGCCCCGTCGCCGCCGACGGGGACGACGTGGACGGTGGCGGTGTACGACTCGTTGTCCTCCGGTCGTCGTCGAACGAACGCGACGCGGTCGCCCTCGGGTGACAGCTGGGGGTCCTCGGCGTGGACGAGGCCGTGGTAGTCGCTCGCCTGGATCTCGTTCATACTCGGTGGAAACACCGACCGGGTGAAATGACTTCTGTCGCACCGACTCGGCTTCACTGCGACGAGGGTTCGGCTCTCTCACCGTCGGCAACCGTACTGCTCGGCTGGTGCAGTACCATACGTGTGGTATCTGTACGAATAGCTGCACGCGTGGTTTGGAAAACGAAATCTCGCGTCCACAGGGGGTCTCTGGTGGGCGGAAGTCGAGTAGTCGTACCGTTGTGGGCTTGCGTTTTCTACATATATGTCCTGTGTCTCCATGAACTACTCCGAAACGTGAAAATCACCACCGGTAACCATCGAAGAATATATTAACAATCTGAACGATTGTTTAGTGGCATGGTACGACACGTCAAACGGCGACGGTTCATCGCCGCGAGCGGGATTGCTGGAATCGCTACCCTGGCCGGCTGCATCGGTGAGGACGCCGTCGAAGACGAGAACGGTGACGACCCGGATGATGACGACATGGACGACATGGACGACGACGGAAACGGCGAGGACGCGGACGACGACGAACTCGAGGCCGAACCAGACGACGACGGAGAGGTCCTCACGCTCGACGCGGGTGGCACGGAAGGGACGTACTACCCCCTCGCCGGCGACATGAAGACCATCGTCGAGGACCACACGCCCCACGGCGTGACGGTCCGCTCGACCGGTGCGAGTGTCGAGAACGTCGCGACCCTCGGGCGCGAGGACGTCGAACTCGCCCTCGTGCAGAACGACATCGCCTACTTCGCGTACACCGGCACCGAACTCGAGGAGTTCGAGGGCGAGCCGATCGATAACCTGCGGGGCATCGCCTCACTGTACCCGGAGACGATCCACATCGTCACCCAGGAGGATTCCGACATCGAGACTGTCGCGGACCTCGAGGGCGCGAGCATCAACACGGGCGACCTGGGGAGCGGGACACAGGTCAACGCCCTGCAGATCCTCGAGTCCGCGGGTATCGAGGACTTCGACGAGCAGAACACCGACTTCGGGACCGCGGCCGACCAGATCGGCGACGGCGACGTCGACGCGGCGATCACCGTGGGCGGCTACCCGCTGGGCGCGATCGAGGATCTCTCGGCGACCCAGGACATCTCGTTCGTCGAGGTCACCGAGGACGTACGGGAACAACTGCTCGACGACGCGGAGTGGCTGGCCGAGGACACTATCCCCGGCGGGACGTACGACGGTGTCGACGACGACGTCGAGACGGTCTCCGTCCAGGCGATGCTGGCCACGCACGAGGCGGCCGACGAGGAAATCGTCGAGGAGGTCACGGCGGCGCTGTTCGACAACGTCGACGACTTCACGACTCAGGCGGACTTCATCGACCTCGAGACCGCTCAGGAGGGCATGCCGATCGACCTCCACCCGGGCGCTGACGCGTACTTCGACGGGTAACGTGGGACGACTCCCGACTCGACGGCGATTCGACCGGCCCGACCCCGGAACCGGACGTCTCGTCCCCACGCCACTGAAATGCGACTGACCAGACGGCGACTCGCCGCATCCGGCCTCGCGCTGCTCGGAGCGACGGCTGTGGCGGGGGTGGCGAGCGCCGACTCGACGCTGGTCGTCGCCGACGACGAGGGCGACCGGTTGCTCGAGGTGCCGGTCGAACAGGGAGCCGAAATAACCATCTCGTACACACACAGCGCCCAGAAGACGCCGGTCGAGGACGTCTACGTCGTCGACGGCTCGCAGCTCCGGGCCGATCGGTCGGTGTTTCACTCGTTCGGGGCGGGCCTCCCGACGGACGTCGAGCGGACGGACGAGGGCTACCTCGTCGAGGGAACGGGTTCCTACGACGAGTTACACCTCGCCCCGGGCGAGGTAGCCGGCCACGAACTCGTCGTCGGCGAGGATCGGTACGACCTGGTCGAACTCGCCGACGGACAGGCCGTCCTGTTCGTGACCGATCGAACCGTCGTCGACGCGCTCGCGAGCAGCGCGTCGTCGCTCGGGTCGAGCGAACCGACCGCATCCGCCGGATCGAACGAGCCGGGTGCACGAACCGACTCACCGGACTGACCGATACCAGCGCATGAGCATCGATACTCGAGGCGACGAGGAGTTGAGCGAGAAAGAGCAGCAGGAGTTGCTGGCGGAAGTCGAGCGGCGTCGCTCCCACCGCGGCCTCGTGGCCGTGTTGGTCGCGGCGATCGCGATCGGGTTCTCGGCGTTTCAGATGTGGATCGCCGCCCGCGGCTACACGTTCGGCGGAACGCTCCCGGGCGTCGGCGAGTTCACGCTCGTGGGTTTCCAGCAGCTCCAGGTCAACGCGATTCACGTCGCGTTCGGACTGGTGCTCGCGTTTTTGCTCTTTCCGACGAGTCGCGGCGACGGCTTTCTCGCGCGGCAACTCGGCCGGGTCGAGCCGGCCGTCAGGAGTCGGTTCGGCAGTGACCACCCGCTGAGCCGGGCGACCGACGCCCTCAGGCGATTCGTTCGGTGGGCGTTCGTCGATCCGCAGATGAACCGAATCGCGCCCGTCGACGCCGTACTGGCAGTCCTCGCGACCCTGCCGGCGTACTACATCGCGACCAACTACGACGAGATCCGCCACATCGCGGTCCACCGGTTCGAGGACACCCAGGGGCTCCACGAGGTGATCCCCGTCCTCGAGCCGGTCGTCGTCGGGCTGGCCGCCGTGGGAATCCCGATCGACGAGGTCTCGGCCGCGTTCGTGCTCGGCGTGCTGGGTATGCTGCTCGTGCTCGAGGCGACCCGCCGGTCGCTCGGCATCCTGCTCGCAGGGCTGGTCGGACTCTTCATCGTCTACGCCCGGTGGGGGTACATGGTCCCGCGCGACTCGGTGATCGGCGCGCTGTCGATCCAGCCCGACACCTGGGACAGCATCATCTACAACCTCTGGTACACGGTCGAGGCGGGCGTCCACAGTCAACCCGTCTCCGTCAGCGTCCGCTTCATCTACATCTTCATCCTCTTCGGCGCGTTCCTCGAGATGTCCGGCGCGGGTCGGTGGTTCATCGACCTCGCGTACTCCGTGACCGGCACCCGGGAGGGCGGCCCCGCGAAGGCCAGCGTCGTCTCGAGCGGCTTCATGGGGATGCTCTCGGGCTCGTCGATCGCGAACACGGTCACGACGGGTGCCTTCACGATCCCGCTGATGAAGCGCTCGGGCTACACGCCGGATTTCTCCGGAGCCGTCGAGTCCTCCTCGTCGTCGGGCGGGCAGATGCTCCCGCCGGTCATGGGCGCGGCGGCGTTTCTCATCATGGAGTTCACCGGCATCCCCTACGCGGACGTGATCATCGCCGCGACGCTGCCCGCGATCGCGTTCTTCTTCGGAATGTGGGTGATGGTGCACTTCGAGGCGGTCAAAAACGGGATCGGCGGGCTACCGCGGGCCGAACTGCCTGAAATCATGCCCGCGTTGCGAAGCGGCTGGTTCTACTTCATCCCGATCGCCCTCCTGCTATACTATCTCGTGATCGCGCGGCTCTCGGTCAACCGCGCCGGCTGGCTCACGATCGTCGCCGTCCTCGCACTGATCGCGGTCGTCGCTGCCTACGACGAACGCACGCAAACACCGCTGTTCGCGACGCTCGCGATCGGCTACCTCGCGGCACTCTTCGCTCACACGGCCGTCGGCGGCGGCTTGCTCCACGCGGTGCAGGTGTTCGCCGGCCTCGAGTCGCCCGGCGAACCCCTGGGGCTGTCGCAGGCGGCGGTCGCGGCGTTCGGCGACCTCGGCCCGATCGCCATCCTCGTCGGCGTGCTGTTCGTCGTAGCGCGTTCGGCCGCGGAGGCACCGCTACTCAACTTCGACGATCAGGTCGACGAGGCCGCCGAGCGAAGCGCCGGCGCCGTCGGCCGACCCGAACTCGCCGAGGGCAGGGCCTACCGCTTTGGCACCTTCGTCCTGAAGTCGATGGACTCGGGTGCGCGCACTGCGACGACAGTCGTCGTGGCCGTCGCCGCCGCGGGCGTCGTTCCCGGCGTCATCAGCGTTACCGGCCTCGGACCGAACCTCGCTGCGCTCATCGGGACCGTCAGCGGCGATTCGATGCTGATCCTGCTCACGTTGACCGGTGTCGCCGCGATCATCTTCGGGATGGGCATGCCGACGACCGCGATGTACATCATCCTCGTCGCGATGCTCGAAGCGCCGCTCTCGGATGCCGGTATCTTCATTCTCGCCGCCCACCTGTTCATCCTCTACTGGGGGCTGATGGCAGACGTTACGCCGCCGGTCGCGGTCGCCGCGTTCGCCGGTGCGGGCGTCGCGAAAGCCGACGAGATGAAGACGGCGGTGATCGCGTTCCTGCTCTCGCTGAACAAGGTGCTCGTGCCGTTCGCGTTCGTCTTCTCGCAGGGTATCCTGCTCCACCGCGACGGCGAGGTCATGAGCGCCTCCGACTTCACCGACCTCGGCTTCGTGCTTCCCGAGGTCGTCGTCCCCGTCCTCGGGATGTTCCTCGGGGTCTACGCGCTGGGCGTGACGATCATCGGCTACCAGTACGCGACGGTCGACGATGTCGAACGCGCGCTCTACTCGGTCGCCTCGGTTTTCCTGATGGTGCCGGAGATTCCGCTGCTGATCGCCGAGGGCCTGCTCGCGATGCTCGGCATCCCCTCCGCGTTGACGATCTTCGCGGTCACCTTCCCGCTGCGGCTGGTCGGCCTGGCGATCCTCGTCGGCCTCTCCTACCAGAACCGCTCGCGCACACCGGAGACGGCCGGCGAACCCACCGCTCCCGCGGCCGGCGACGCCTGAGGGCACGCAGTTCCCGTTCTCACTCCGCTCGGTCCGCCGACGGCCACCGCCACGCGTCGGCCCGGACGATCCCCAGGAGCGTTCGCCGGCGTTCGTCGAGCGCATCGGTCGCCGCCGCGAACGCCCCGTCGTCGACCGTCGGCACGTCCGCCTCGCGCAGTCGCTCGAGCTCCGGCTTCGGCGGGGCGTCGTCGGCCGGCTCGATGAACGCGGTGTCGAGCGTCTCGAGGTAGCTGTCGACGCTCGAGCGGGCGTCTGTGACCAGCGTCGGGTTCGGTGCCGCGTCGTCGGGAACCCCGTGGCGGTAACACGTCAACGCCTCGTCGAGGATCGGGACGGCCACCGCGGACGCCCGGTCGCTGCGCTCGCTGTGGTAGTAGTGGAGGATCGGGTAGGATTTGTGCTGGTCGGCGAGCAGCGAGAGGTCGTCGGCCATCGACTCGAGGGGCAACTCGAGGCCGCGAAACTCCTCGTCGCTCCATGAAGCGGCGACGAAGGCTTCGGGACGCTCGCCGAGGCCGGTGACGTCGCTGGCGAACGAGCGTTTCTGCGAGACGGCGCCGAGCACCGACAGGAGATAGGAGACCGCGAGCGTGACGAAGGCCATCCCGGTCGCCGTCGTGAACGCGCTGGCGAGCTCCCAGGTACCGCTCGTGGGGGTGTAGTCGCCGTTGCCGTTCGTGAACATCGTGTAGGCGACGTAGTAGAAGCGACCGGTCCAGTCCGCCGGCTGGCCGGTGTGCGTGCTCACCAGTGCCGTCGACCCGCCGGCGAACAGCAGCGTCCAGCCGACCCAGAGCAGGCCGATCCACGTCGCGAGCGTCGCCGCGAGGATGAGCGGTCCGGCGAGCGAGAGCGCCCGCGAGCGATTCTTTCGTATCCGACGGAGGCCCCGCCAGATGCCAGTCGTCAGGCGACCCGAGACTGGTCCGGCGCCGCCGTCGACCCACAGCGTCGTCCAGAGGAGGTCCACGATGACCACGACGAGGATGACGATACCCGCGACGAGAAACCCCGGTTGCATGTGGCTGGCATTCGCCGCGAACGACCGTTAACGGACGGCCGGCGAATACATCGCTCGACCGGGAGCGGCGGGGCTCGTCCCCTGACCGCCTTCGGCGAACCGGTCGGTGGGAGTCGACGATCCATCGAGAACGCGGCGTCAACCGGGCGTCGCGCTCGAGCGACGCGGGTGGACGATTACTCGAGCAGCCCGAGGTCTTCGAGTCGAGAGACGATCTTGTCGACGGCGTGTTCGGCGTCCTTGGGCTTCTTGCCGCCCGTGATGACGAGTTTGCCGGAGCCGAACAGGAGCGCGACGACTTCGGGCTCGTCGAGTCGGTAGACCAGCCCGGGGAACTGCTCGGGTTCGTACTCGATGTTCTCGAGGCCGAGCCCGATCGCGATCGCGTTCAGGTTGAGGTTGCGACCGAGGTCCGCGGAGGTGACGATGTTCTGGACCACGATCTCGGGGTCCTCGTTCACCTGAATCTGGAGTTCACGGAGTTTGTCGAAGACGATTCGGAGACTCTCGTGAACGTCGTCGGTGCTTTTCGCGCCGGTACAGACGATCTTCCCCGACCGGAAGATCAACGCGGCGGATTTGGGATTCTGCGTACGGTAGACGAGACCGGGGAACTGCTCGGGGTCGTAGTCGGCCCCCTCGAGGTCCATTGCGACGCTCTGGAGGTCGAGTTCCTGTCCGATGCCGGTCGACGCCACCACGTTTTCGATGTTGATGGTGTCCTTCGGATCCGTCATAAACCGGTTAAAAAGACGTATTTAAGGCTTATAAAGGTTGGTGCCGCCCACTTGAATGACCGGTATATATGATTGTGTCGGCTGGTGGAACGGCTCCCCTCGGCGGCCTGACCTGCGGATCGTCCCGCCCAGGGGTGACTGGCGGGCGATTCGCTCGAGGCGTCCCGGGAGCCGCGTCAGTCTCGCGCCCGGGCCGCACTGCCTGCGAGGAAGACCAGCACTGCCGCACCGACACCCGCGCCGACGCTCTCGACGAGCAACACCGAGTCCGTCAACGTCAGCGTGCCCGCGCCGACGACCGCGGCGGGGACCAGCACGACCGTCGTCGCCGTTCGATTCTGGCGCAGTCTGGTGGTCACACCCCAGGCGAGGGCGGCCCCCACGCCCGCGCCACCGGTGATCGCCGTCTCCCGGTCGGCACACACCGCCTCGAGACAGACCGTCCGCGGCGTCGGTCCGAACGCGATTCCGGCGGCGACGGCGAGCAGGCCGAGCGTCGCCGCGACCGCGAGCGTCCGGCCGGGGCGCTCGCGTGCGAGCCGATCCATCGCCCAGAGGTAGCCAGCGGCGACCGCCAGGCCGACGACGACGTCGACCAGATAGTGGACGCCGAGGACGACTCGGGACAGTGAGATGGCCACGACGAGCGCGGCGACGAGCGCGAGTCGACGCCGTCGCCGGCCGGCCTCGAGCGACAGTGCAAGCGCGCCGTAGACGACCGCCGCGCCGAGGGCGTGGCCGCTCGGGAAGCCGGTCGTCGCGGTCTCGATCAGGTGTAACTCACTCGGTGGCCGACCCAGTGCGAGCATCGCTTTCAGTCCGGCGAGGATCGCACCGCCGCCGATGACGACGCCGAGGAGGGCGATCGCTCGCTTGCGCTCGAGGACGAGCGTGGCGACCACCGTCACGCCGACCAGCACCGAGAGATCCCCGAGACGCGTCACTGCCTCTGCGACCGGGAACAGCCACTCGGGGACGAAGTGCTGAACTGCTTCGATTTCGCCGAAGCCGCGATCCATCGGCCCGGTCTACTTCGCCCCCGTGCTTGTCAGTTGGGGGTCCTCGAACGACCGACCCGTTTCGGCGGCGGATCACCGAAAACGGTAGGCTGATACGCGACCCGCGGCGTACATCGACCGTGTATCTGCTCGAGCTCGGCGGCGAGGACGACGCGTTCGCGGCGTGTGAGGCGACGAGCGCTGCCACCGGTGTCCGTCGTATC
>LKMK01000168.1 GCA_001563805.1 Natrialbaceae archaeon B1-Br10_E2g2 | reverse complement strand
CGACCGCGAGCACGACGTCGTCGTGCTGGCCGGCCACGACTCGTTCACCCACCTCGGGACGCGCCACGGCTTCGAGATCCACACGCCGGTCGGGCTCTCCCCGGACGACGAGCCCTCGAGCGCCGACATCGCCGCGGCCGTCGACCTCGTCGAAGAGCGAGGAATCGAGTACGTCCTCTACGATCCGTTCGACGGCGACCGTTACGCCGAAGCGATCGCCGAGGAGGCCGACGGCGACGTTGGGACGGCGATGGTGTCTGCCGCCGAGAGCTACCTCGAGGAGTGGCGCGAGGAGGGGTACGGCGACTACGTCGGCCAGCTGGAGGAGATCACCCTGCCGGCGTTCGCGAAGGCGCTGGGTGCGGGATGAGCCCGCCACCCGGCGGCCGGTCGACGACCGACGTCGTCCTGGCGGCCGGAACGGCGACGCTCGCCGTCGCCGTCCTCGCGGTGTTCGTCCCGATCGCCGTCGGCGTGATGCCCGCGGCCTTCTTCGAGTACGGCTGTCTGGCGAGCCGGGCCGTCGGTTCGGAGTTCGGTTGCTATGGCTTCCTCTGGAACACCGTCACGACCGGCGTCTTCGTCGGGATCGCCGGTCCGGCCATCGGGATGTTCCTGGTCCACCGCGAGATGGCGCTGATCGGCGAGACGCTCGCACACACGGCGTTCGCCGGGGTCGCCCTCGGGACGGTCCTGTTCGGCGTCTCGGGCTGGGACGCCCAGCTGTTGCTCGTCGCCGTCGCCGTGGCGGTCGTCGGTGCCCTCGGCGTCCAGGCGCTCGTCGATCGGACCGCGAGCCACGGCGACGTGCCGATCGCGATCGTGCTGACCGGCAGTTTCGCGATCGGCACGCTGCTCATCGACCTCGGCGGCGGCTTCGCGTTCGTCGACATCAACAGCTACCTGTTCGGAAACATCTCGATCACCGACGACCGGAGCGTGACGCTGATGGCCCTGCTGACCGCCGCCGTCGTCGGCTGTGTCGCCGTCGCCTACAGGCCGTTGTTGTTCATCACCTTCGACGAGGAGGCCGCACGGGTCGCCCGGCTGAACGTCCCCGTGTACAACGGGTTGTTGGTCGTCCTGACCGCCGTGGTGGTCGTCGGCGCGATGCAGATCCTCGGGGTGATCCTCGTCGCCGCGATGCTCGTCGTGCCGGCGGCGGCCGCCTCGCTCGTCCTCGACGGCTTCAGGTCCGCACTCTACGGCTCGGTTCTCGTCGGCGTCGCCTCGGTGCTCTCGGGGATCGGACTCTCCTGGAGCTACGGCCTCCGGCCGGGGGCGACGATCGTCGTCGTCGCCATCGCGATCTACCTCCTCGCGGTCGTCGTCGGCGAGGGGTGAGCCGGGACGCGGGGCGTCCTCCACGACGTCGACCGAGCTGCCGACCGCCACGAGGACTGACGAGCACACCGAGTGAAACTGAGCACGATCGGTCGGCGACGACCAGTTCCCCTTTCGCCCGTACGATCGAGCACGACGGATGCGACTCACTGGCCCCGTCGGACTCGGGATTCGAGCACTCCTCGACGCGGCGATCACCCTCGCGTCGATGCTCGCGAGTGCGTCCGTGCTCCTCGGCTGCCTCGATCGGCGACCGTCATCGACGTCGAACGCTCTCGAAGACCAGGACCCCTCGAACGGGGAGACGGGGCGGCCGGATTGGCCACTTCACCGGCCGGTCTCGCGAAGTCGATCGATGCGTTTCTCGGTCGGGGGATGCGTCCCGAAGATCCGGCGTGCGATGAACCGCCTGGTCCGATCGAAGAAGGGGTGTTCCTCCCACGGGGGCGGGACGATCGAAAACGCCGTCGTCGAGCGGTGCTCGCGGAGGTCGCTTGCGGGACGCGCCGCGAGCTCGCGATCCAGCGTCTCCAGAGCGCTGGCCAGTGCCGTGGGGTCGCCGGTGATCGCGACGGCGCCCCGATCGGCGACGTACTCGCGATAGCGGGCCACGAGGGCGCTAACCCATCGGCTCAGACCGGCGACGACCAGTATAGGGATCGCGATCACCGGGTGGTGGTACGGGTTTCGCTGACCGTCCAGTTCGTTCTCGAGCATCGCGTGGGCTTTCGCTCTCGGAATCGAGAGGGCCGTCAGTATCGCCGCGTCGCGGTTGAGGAGGTGGGCGAGTTCGTGAGCGAGGACGGCTTCGAGTTCGCGGTCCGAAAGTCGCTCACAGAGCCCACGCGAGACGACGATCGCCGACGTCCGTGGCCGAACGCCGACGGTCGCGGCGATCGGCGTCCGTTCACGACCGAGTCGAACGGTCGGGGCCGGCAGGCCCGCCTGGTTCGCGAGTCGGTCGACGCGCGCCTGCAGGTCCTCTAAGCGCTCGGTATCGTCGGCGTCCAGCTCGTCGCGTCCGAGGACGCGAACCTCCTCCTCGAGTCGTCGCTGGACGCTGCCGCCCTCGCCCAGTTCGTCGGCGACGAGGCGTCCAGTCAGAACGAGCGAACCGACGATCCCGGCGACGACGGCGAGCGAGATGACGACCTGAAACGGCGTCAGCGAGCTGGTTTCGACGAGTACGAAACCGACGGACCAAGCGACGAGGAGCCCGAAAGCGACGCCGCCCGAGCGAAGCACCGCGCGGGTATCGGGATTCGCGATACCGCGTGCCAGGTGTTCGAACGCCTCGGACAAGGCGTCGTGGCCGAGACGACCGACCACGAGTGGGGCCGGCATCACCCACCGGTAGACGGTCGCGACGACGAGCCAGGGAACGACGAGAAGCAGGCAGACGGCGAGCGCCCACGGAGCGAGCGTCAAAAACACCACCGTGACGCTAGCGATCATCACGAACTCGAGGACGAGCAGCGTCACGATCCCGGACGCGACGATAACGCCGGCGACCAGCATCCGGATCCAGAGCCCGAACGTCATCCACAGTCGTTGCATCGTACCATCATCCGTTAGACCGGCATCCCTTCCGCCGATTTCGTTATATCATCACACGCTCGACAAAAATACGTTCGGTTCCGGTTCCACGCCCGTGCTCTATGGGTTACTTTTGAGGCGCTCGATGCGTTTTTGCGTCGGGGGATGCGTGCCGAAGATCCGGCGTGCGACGAACCGCCTGGTCCGATCGAAGAAGGGGTGTTCCTCCCACGGGGGCGGGACGATGGCGAACGCAGCGGCCGTCTCCCCTTCGCGGAGATCCGTCGACGGACGACGATCGAGGGTGGCGTCGAGCGACTCGAGCGCGCTCGCGAGAGCGGCTGGATCACCGGTGAGTGCGACCGCGCCGTCGTCGGCAGCGTACTCTCGGCCACGCGAGACGAGAGCGACGTACCACCGGCTGAGAGTTCGAACCAGAATCGAGAGCGGCTCTACGATGGGATTGTAGCCGTACCGGCTGCGAGCGAGCCGTGCGACGGCACCGGGTGCTGACAGCGCAGTGAGCACCGCAGCGTCTCGGTTAGCGACGTGGGCGAGTTCGTGGGCGATGACAGCCTCTAGTTCGCGACCGTCGAGCGTCTCGATCACCCCCCGGGAGAGGACGAGGGTCGATGTAGTGGGACGGTAGCCCACCGTTATGGCGAGAGGTGTACTGTGATCGAGTATCCGAACCTCGGGAGGCGGCAAATCGGCCTGTCCGGCGAGGCGGGTGACGGTCGCAACGAGGGACGTGTCCTCATCGACGTTCCGGTCGCCGGTCGATCCTCCCGTCCCGGCGATCCAATCTGCCGATTCGGTAGTTCCGAGCGCTTCCAAATCGAATCCCTCCTCGAGATAACGGAGGACGGCGGTGTTACCAGTGGCCTCCGAACGGAGCGTAGCACCGGTGTGGATGCCGACGAACACGACAGCACTCATCGCAGCAACCGAGACGATGGTGGTTTCGACCGACGTGAAAATCGTCGTCAAGTAGCTGGCTCCGACCGTACCGATGCCGGCGACGGTGATCAGGATGAGCAGGTGCACCCCTGTGGCCTGCTCGAGTCTGGTACGCATTCGTCCGATTTCGTCGGTGATGCCGTAGACTCCCGCCGGATCGACGGGTTCCTCCCCAGCGCTCTCGGCGGCGCGGCGCTCGACGGCGTCTCGCACCTTCTCGACGTGGTCTGGAACGAAGATGGATCCGAACACGAGCCAGACGAGCGCGGCGACGACGAGCAGGGCGAACCCGGCCCAGTAACCCACGCTGAGGTAGACGATGACAAGCACGCCGATGACGAGCCAACTGCCGCCGGTCGTGCGCTCGTCGTCCGCCCCGTCCTTCGAGTTGACCCACTCACGGGCGGCCCAGAGATACCCGGCCGTTATCAGGTAAAAGAAGCCGAGCAGCACCAGGAACGCGAAGAGCGGGTCGGGTAGCGCCGGCTGGAGGAAGGGCAGGGCGGCTAACACGATCAGTAACGACGAGAGCAACAGCACGTACGACGCGAGTTCGACGGTCCCCTGGGCGAGCGCACCCGCCGGAGCGGAACGCCCGCGGGCGGTTCGGACGGTTCGCAGCGACAGCTCTACGGCCCCCAGGCAAGTGATCGCAACTGTAACCACAACTGCGGTGGCGAGCGGATCGGCCATGGGGCTCGAGCTGGAGCTGGGGAAAACCGGCAGTGATGAAAGGGACCCGACGCCGTACTGAACGCCGACGTAAACCGGGACGCCGATCAACAGGAGGGCAGCACCGACGACGGCGCTCGAGAGGGCGAGACAGCTTCCGGCAGCGATAACGGTTCGGACGAGAAGGCTGACACGGATGGAGGGGGTCACGACGTGTTCACCTCGGATGGTTGTGGTTCCGACGGGGGAGGGTACGACTGAGGGGACGCATCCGGTATCAAAAATGAGTTTCGAGGGGGAAATAGATACCTGACTGATTCAAAAAGCGGTGAGACACACCACCGATCACGATACTGTCAAAATACGTGACAATAATTACGGAAGGTGGGACGAGATCGAAAGCTGCTGCAGCCAGCAGCCGAGAGACAATGACGACCCCTCCGCTGGTGATATCCTCCTCGCGGTAAGCGCGGGGCTCCTCACTGCAAGTTCAAAGCGTTTCTCCGCCTCGAACCGTCGGACCGGGTGTAGAATCGAACCGGAAGCAAGCTTCGTCAGAACTCACGGGTTTCGAGCTTCGCTACGCTGTTTTTCAACGTGTGAGAACGTTGTGACACTCGTTTCGAGTCCGTGAAACGGCGGTTCGTGCACTCGAAATCCCTGCTTTGCTTTAATATCCCCCACGAGTTATCCGACGGTACCGTGTCCGCGATTCCGCCCTGGATCGACGAACGGATCGATCGGAACCTCGACAACGCGCTCACACAGGAGCACGTCGTCGAGACGATGCTCGAGTCCGATCGGCCGTTCTTCTCGATTCGCCAACTGCACGCGCGCATCAAGCCCGAGGTCAGCAGGGCCACCGTCCGCAACCGGCTTCGGGAACTGCAGGAGATCGACGTCGTCGCGACGGAGACGTACCCCGACTCGATCACGCTGTACTACGTCAACCACCCGGAGTCAGCGTGGCCGCTCTCGCCCGAGGGAAAACGCGCACTGAACGCAGACACCCCGCTGGATCGGCTCTCCACCCGCGGATTCCTCACGCTCTCGGACACGGCGGGGGTCCGCACCCTCGTGCTCGCTGGCTTCCAGTTGACTCTGGTGCTGTTCGCACTCGGCGGCGTGCTCACGATCACCGGTACCGACGTCGGCAGTACGCAGAGCGACATCGTCCTCTGGGGTACCGCGTTCGACCTCCTGTTCGTGAGTCTGGCGCTGTTGCTTGCAGAGCGGACGGCTCGATGGATCCGCGATAGATACGGCCCGTTGAACGTCCTCCCAGCAACGTAACCGGTCGACGTGAAACACCCTACAGACCACAGCCCACCACACCCATGACGTCTACACCGACGCCACCCGGACCCGAACTGCTCGACGAACGCTCCATCGGCGGCATCCTCGTCCACCTGCTCGGACTGGTTACTGGGTTTTTCGGTCCCATACTCCTGTACGTCGTTTCAGATCACGAGTTCACGCGGTCGAACGCCCGTCACGTCATCGACTGGTACCTCTCTCTCTTTGCACTCATGACCGTCGGCCTCGTGACGTTCTTTCTCGGCGCCGATGAGGTCACTGCTGGCGGGGAAACCATTGAGATGTCCTTGCTCCCGGCCCCGCTCGATGTCGTCTTTGCGCTCGTCGGATTCTTTCTCCTGATCGTCCTGGTGATTGCAGTACCGCTCACGTTCGTGTACGCCATCGTCGCAACGGTAAAGGCGATATTCGGATCGGTCTGGACGTATCCTGGCTCAATCGATTTCGTCGAACGGTACTGGTAGCATACCCATGTCCTCGCAACAACCCCACGGCTCGCCGTCGACGACCGAGGGGCCGAGACTCCTCGAGGAGCGATCGATCGGTGGTATTTTGGTCCATCTCGTTGCGATTCCGACCGGCGCTATCGGAGCCGGGCTGGTGTATCTCGTCTCGACCAACGAGTTCACCGAACGAAACGCTCGCAACGCACTCGAGTGGCATCTCACGGTACTGGCATTGACCGTGGTTACGTTCGGGTCGCTGTTCACCTACGCCGAGTTCACAGGTCAGGGCGTCACTGACGTTGCCGTCTTCCCCTCGCCGCTCACCACCGTCGCCGGTGTCCTCATCGCTGCATTGCTGTCGGTCTGGATGGTGGTGACGTTTTGGACGGTTATCGTCGGGTTCATCGCGATGGGCAAAGCGACGTTCGGAACTGCATGGCGATACCCGCTGACACCTCCACTCGTCGATCGGTTCGCCCCCCGTGTTTCGGTTCCCGGTGGCTGGCCCCTGCTAATCGTCGTGTACACTGTTTTCACACCCCTCGTCATCGGGGCCGTCTTTTTCGGTCCACGAGATGGCGCGATGTTCTTGGCATCGGGACTCGCGGTGATCGGTCTGATCGTGGTACTGACTCCGTTCGCAGGCATTGGCATGTACCTCCACGGAGAACGTACCCGTCCAGCGGACGCGGCGTGGCACCCGTCGGTCGTCGTGTACATCGGCGCTCCGATCGTCGTTGCCGTCGTCGGATACGCACTCTCGGCGACGTTCACCGACTCGATCAACCCCGCCGGGGATGGCATGTACGTCTTCCTCGCTGCGTTCTGGGTCTCTTCTCTCGTGTACGTCGTTCGGTGGCTGACGACGTCGCGGTCGTCGTGATCATCCTCAGCGCGAACCGGATACGTCCGGTCCGCTCGTGTTGGGGTTTTCCACCCACCGTTTGCAGG
>LKMK01000026.1 GCA_001563805.1 Natrialbaceae archaeon B1-Br10_E2g2 | reverse complement strand
GCTCGCGGGGGGATCTGTCCGGCTCCGTCGCAACGAAAACTGCCGCGGACTCGTCTGCTATTCGGGACCTTACGACGACGGCACGACCGTCACCGGCTCCGTTCGGTCGATCGCCCCCTCTAACTCGTCCGCGATCGCACTCCCCCTCGAGACCTGGATCTCGCCTCCACGGCTGACGGTGGCGGTGAAGAGGTAGTCGCCGCCGGCCTGGACCTCGACGGTCTCGCCGTGGTTGCCGTCGACCGGGATCACGATGTGTCTCGAGGTGATCTCCGGGGTGACCAACTGCCCGGCTGCCTGGCCGCCGCCGCGGCCGTTTGCAGTCGTGCCGCCGGCCCCGCCTCCGCCGCCGTAGTGGGGGTTCTCGTCGTGGGTCCGGACGTCGATGTCGATGCCCAGGCGGTTCTCGACGTCCGTGATGCGGCCGCCGCCCTTGCCGATGACGCTCGAGATGTCGTCGTCCTCGACGTAGACGACGGCGCGATCCTGACTCTTGAGTTCGACGTCGACGTAACCGCGGGCGATCGAGCGGATCTCGCGTTCGATCTCCTGTTTGGCGATGCGGTCGACCCCGGACTCGCCGCCGGGACCGCCCTCCTCGTCTGTCAGCGGAACGGTGACGACCTGGCGGTTGAACGTGTAGATCTCGTACTCCGGCTCGCCGGTCTGGAAGTTCGTCACCTGGATGACCGGCCGGGCCAGATCCTCCTCGGTGAGACCCGCCGGGACCTTGACCTCCGTCCGGACGTCGTAGACGGTGTTGACCTCGCCGGCTTCGACGTAGACGACGGTGTCGACGACCTGGGGGATCATCCCGAGTTCGACGCGGCCGACGAGCCGCTGGAGGGCGTCGATCGGTCGGGTCGCGTGAACGACGCCGATCATCCCGACGCCCGCCAGGCGCATGTCCGCGAACACCTCGAAGTCGTCGGTCTTGCGGACCTCGTCGTAGATGGTGTAATCGGGACGGACCATCAACAGGGCATCCGCGGTCTTCGCCATCTCGCCGGCGAGTTCGGTGTACTGGGTGATCTCGGGGCCAACCTGCAGGTCCCGCGGTTTCTCCATCGTCTTGACCGCGTAGTCGTGATCGGAGATGAAGCGGGCGACCGCCTGGGCGAACGTCGACTTCCCGGCACCGGGCGCCCCCGAAATCAACACGCCGCGCTGGCGCTCGAGCAGTCGCTCTTTGAGTTCGTCGGCGTGTTCGTAGTCTTCGATGTCGGTCTGGGCGATCGGTCTGACGGCGGTGATCTCGATGCCGTCGGCGAAGGGCGGTCGGCCGATGGCGATCCGGTAGTCCCGGAACTGCACGATCTTCATCCCCGGCTCCGAGAGTTCGAGGAAGCCGTCGGGGGACTCCTTGGCGGCGTCGACGATCTCGCGAGCGTACTCGTCCATGGTCGCCTCCTCGAGTGGCTCGTCGGCGATCTCCTGGTAGCGCATGTCGCCGAGATCGCCTCGTTTGGCCATCGGGACCATCCCCGTCTTGAGGTGGACGCTCATCGTCGCCTCGTCGAAGTAGGTCTCGATGGTGAGCGTCTCGATCTCGCGGGTCTCGGGTGAGACGTGTTCGACCTCGAGTCCCTTGGCCTCGGCCACCTCGGCCTGGACGACGTCGCTCGTGACGAACGTCCCCCCGAGTTCCTCCGCGAGGTCGCGGATCAGGGCGTCGATCTCGCCTTCCGAGGCGTGGCCGCGCTCGATCGCGCTCGGCCGCTCGCCGACGTACTCGAGGTCGATAGTACCGTCGTCGGCGAGCTCGGCGAGCCGGGTGAGCTCCTCCAGGCCGTCCCAGCCGGTCTCGATGCCGTCGTTTGCCTGCGCCTCGAGTTCCGCGACGACGGCTTCCGGCACCGAAATCGTCGCTCCCTCGAACTGCCCGTCTGCAATCGCCGACGAGACGCGGCCGTCGATGACCACGCTCGTATCCGGCACGACGTTCATGTCGGACGGTTGGACTCGAGCGCGTAAAAGGGTGCGGGAGCGGTCCGAGCGGGCGTTGGGGGCTGTTCACGGGCCACAGTCGGCCTCGGCCCCGGGCCGTCCTGCAACAGCGACGGTACGCATCCAGTTTTATTCGCGTGGGAATGTCCAGTTGTATTATATAAGGGCCCGAGTATTTTCGCGTATGAATCCGGAGGAGACGTTCGGCCATGGGGGATTGAACGAACACCTGGAAGTCGACAGGCTGGTGGAGAACGTCGGAATCGACGAGGACGACGTGGCCTGGCGCAAGGAGTTCATCGGGTTCGACGACGAAGACGAACGACGGCTGGCCGACCTCGAGCCCCTCTTGCGCGAGAACCAGGAGCAGATCGCCGAGGACTTCTACGAAAACATCCTCCAGTACGAGGAAGCGACCGCGATCATCGGGCGCTCGGAGAAAGGGGTCGAGGACCTCAAACAGACCCAGCGTGCCTACCTCGTCTCGCTCGCGACCGGTTCCTACGACCTCGACTACTTCGAGAACCGGGCCCGCATCGGCAAGCTCCACGAGATGATCGACATGCCGTTGCACCACTACATCGGGCAGTACGGCGTCTACTACGACCTGCTGCTCGAGCGACTGAACGAGCAGGTTCAGGACCGGGTCGTCGACGCCGTCGAGGGGTGGGCCAGCGAACGCGACGACAGCGGGGGCGGGCTCGGCGGGCTGGCCAGCGCACTCGGGCTGGGTGGCACCGACGAGCCGACCATCGAGGAGAGCTTCGAGGCGACCGTCAGGGAGGCCATCGACGACGGGATGATGGACGTCCTCTCGCTGCTTCGGATCATCAACCTCGACATGCAGATCGCCGCCGACACGTACGTCGACTCCTACGCACAGCGCCTCGAGCGGTCGATCGAGCGACGCAAACGACTGGCACGCGAGGTCGAACACGACGTCAGGGCACCGATCGAAGAGCTCCACGAGGCGAGCGAGGTCGTCGCGAGTCGGGCCGAGACGATCAGCGGCCACACCGCGAGTCAGGCCTCGGCCGTCGACGCCGTCGCGGGTGACCTGAGCGAGGTCAGCGCCGCCGTCGAAGAGATCGCGGCCGCCGCCGGCGAGGTCCACGCCGACAGCGACCGAACCGAGCGGCTCGCCGCCGAGGGCGTCGAGGCAGCCGACGAGGTCATCGCGGACCTCGAGGAGCTCGAGAACGAGACCGACCGCGCCGCCGCGGCGGCGGACACCCTCGAGGCGAAGACGGACGAGATCGACGCGGCGCTGGAGCGACTCGAGGGGGTCGCCGAGCGAACCGCGATCCTGGCGAAAAACGCGAAGATCGAGGCCAGCCGATCCACCAGCGAGGACGCCGGGCCGATGCGAGTCATCGCGGAGGAGGTCGAGTCGTTCGCGACTCAGACGAGGAGTGACCTCGAGGCGATCGAAGACGCGGTCCTCGCCGTCCGCGAGGAGGCCGCCGAGACCGCCGCGGTGACCGAGCAGACGGTCGAGCGCATCGACGACGGAGTCGAGCGCGTCCGCGAGACCATCGCGTCGCTCGAGGAGATCCACGAATCGGCACAGACGACGGTGGCGAGCATGCAAGACGTCGCGGCGGCGACCGACCAGCAGGCACGCAACGTCGAGGGCGCGGCGACCACCGTCGACGAGGTCGCCCAGACGGCGGATCAGGTCGCGGCCGCCGCGGAGTCGGTCGCCGCCGCGAGCGAAGAACAGACCGCGAACCTCCGGAGCGTCGCCGAGACGGTCTCGCGGCTCACCGACGAGGAAGACGACGAAACGGAGTCGAAGATGTACAAACCCGTCGAGTGAGGACGACGGATCGCCGGAGCGAGCCGACGCGATTCCCTGGAGTGAGAGGCCAGGGTACCGAAGGCGAGGCGGGACGATCCACGGACGGCGGGTACGTTCTTGTAGGTGCCGCCTGTTGAAGACGACCGTGACCGGGACACTCACCGAACTGACGCGGAGGCTGGCGACCGTCTCGAGCCACGAGGACGAGACGGCCGCGGGTGACGCGATCGAGTCGTGGCTGCGGAGGGAGACCGACGCCGACGTTCGACGCGACGAGGTCGGGAACGTCATCGCACGAAAAGGAACCGGCGAGCGGACGCTGGCGCTGGTCGGCCACCACGACGTCGTCGCGCCCGCACCGGAACAGGTGACCGACGACGGCGAGTACGTCGTCGACGAGCGCGACGGGCGCCTCTACGGACGCGGCACGGCGGACATGAAGGGGGCGGTCGCCGCCGCGATGCTCGCGTTCAGCGCCGCCGAACCGGCCGGTGAACTCGTCTTCGCGAGTTTCGTCGACGAGGAGACCGGCGGCGTCGGCGCCCGTCACGCCATCGACGCGGGCTTCGCCCCCGACGTCGCCGTCGTCGGCGAGGGCTCGACGGGCTACTCGAGCCCGGGCGTCACCGACGTCGCCGTCGCTCACAAGGGGCGGCGCGGGAGTACGATCACCGCCCGTGGCAGCGCCGCCCACGCGAGCGAAGCCGACGCCGGCGAGAACGCCATCTACCGGGCGACGGAGGCCGTCTCTCTGGTTCGGGACCTCGAACCACCTGCCGTCGAGGTCGCCGGCGGGACGCTCGAGGGGAGCGTCGTCGTCACCGAAATCGACGGCGGAACGGCGATGAACGTCGTCCCCGACCGCTGTGACGTGACGGTCGACGAGCGGACGGTGCCCGGCGAGCGCGCCGCCATAGAGCGCGTCGAGGGTCTCGAGGGCGTCGAGTGGACGGTCGATCAGGACCTGCCACCGATGCGGTGTGGCGACGAGGCGTTCGCCGAGGCGGTGCTCGAGGCGGCCGACAGCGCACAGTCGGGGTCGCCGGAACTCGTGACCAAACCCCACGCGACCGACGCGGGCTGGCTCTCGGGGGCCGGTACCGAGTGCGTGATCTGCGGTCCGGCAGAGCCCGGCGAGGCTCACACCGCCGACGAGAGCGTCTCGGTCGCGGTGCTCGAGCGGTGTTACGAGATCTATCGAGGGGTCGCCGAGAACTGGCTGCAGTGAGCGGTCACTCGCGGTCAGTCGTGCCGTCCCCGTCCTCGAGAGCGTCTCCGTCCCCATCCTCGAGGGCGTCCTCGTTCTCGAGATCCGTCTCCGGCCCGGTCGACTCGTCCGCACCGGCCGCGCTGGACGCGCTATCGGGTGGCTCACGCTCGAGAACGGCGTCGCTGCCGCACGCCGGACAGCTCTCCTGGTCCGTGTGGAACCGCTCGCCGCAGTTCTCGCAGACGTAGCCCGCCTCCTCGTCGGCCGCGCGCTTGGCCTCGTGGGTGAACTCGCCGACCTTCCGTCCGAGGTTTTCGAAAAATCCCATACGTACCGTATTCGGTCGAGCGTGTTAACGGTTCACCGGCCCCGGGCTCGAAGGAGCGTCGAGTTCCCTGACGAACCGCGGGCTCGCGGGTCCTCAGACCCCCGGCACGCCGACCGCGTCGAAGCCGGTGACCCCGACGGCGGCCAGGACGTAGAGGACGATCAACACGGTCACCCAGGCGACGAGGCCGATCATCGCCGCGGCGGTCCAGTCGCCGGGATACCGGAAATTGATCACCGCGATGTACGCGAGCAACGCGAGCAACGGCCCCAGGAGGGGGATCCACCCGACGAAGAAGCCGACGACCGCCCAGACGATCGCCCCGATCAACGCGGTGACGATGGCGTGGTCGTAGTCGCCGGCCCCGACGATGACTCTCGCGCCGAGGTAGATGCCGAGCGCACCGATCAATAGGCTGACGACGAACACGATTGCACTTGCGAGTACCATAGCACCCGAAGACAGGTCACCGCGCCCGAACAGTTCGTGGCTTGCACGTTCCACAGCAGTTTCACGCCGCTGTACTCTCGAGAGTCACTCAGCGGCTCTCTGTACAGAGGGCCGGAGGGGGTGACGGGTGCAGGAACGGCGGTGGCCGGTGGCGGCCGAGCGTGCTGGAACCACGACGTTGATACGGCCAGAGGGGGAGTACTCGTCCATATGGCGACCGATCAGGCCCAGGATGACTCGATTTCGGACACCTACGGAGAGTTCCGCAGCCGCGTCGAACGGATCTCCAGCGTCGAGGACGCCGGCGGCGTCCTGCGGTGGGACCAGGAAGTCGTGATGCCCGAAGACGGCACCCCGGCCCGCGCACAGCAGCTCTCGACGCTCTCGTCGATCAGCCACGAACTGCTGACCGCCGACGAGACCGGCGACCTCCTCGAGGAACTCGAGGCGGCGGACCTCGACGACGAGCAAGCCGCCGTCGTCCGCGAAATCCGCCGCAAGTACGAGCGAGCGACGAGCGTTCCCGAAGAACTCGTCGCCGAGATCTCCGAGACGACCGCCACCGCCCACCCCGAGTGGAAGCAAGCCAAGGAGAACGACGACTTCGAGGCGTTCGCGCCGACGCTCGAGAAACTCGTCGAACTCAAGCGTGAGTACGCCGAACACATCGATCCCGACGCCGACCCCTACGAGGTGCTCTTTGCGGACTACGAACCCTACCTGGACCTCGAGACCGCAGAGCGCGTCCTCGAGCGGCTCCGGGACGAACTCGTCCCGCTGATCGAGGCGATCGACGGGAGTTCGGCCGAGATCACCACGGACGCCTTCTCCGGGACGTTCGACGACGACGACCAGGAGGCCCTCGCCTGCGACGTCCTCGACTCGCTCGGCTACGACTGGAGTCGGGGCCGGCTCGACACCGCCCCACATCCGTTCTCGACGGGGACGCAGTTCGACGCTCGCGTGACTACTCGCTTCGAGCCCGAGGATCTGCTCGGCTCGATTACCTCGACGATTCACGAGTTCGGCCACGCCAACTACACGCTCGGCCTCCCTGACGAACAGTACGGAACGCCGCTGGGCCAGTCACGGGACCTCTCGGTCCACGAGTCCCAGTCGCGACTCTGGGAGAACCACGTCGGTCGCTCTCGTGCGTTCTGGGACCACTTCCTCCCCATCGCCCGCGAGCGGTTCCCCGAACTCGAGGCGGTCACCCCCGAGGAGGCCTACGAGTCGGCCAATCAGGTCTCCGACGACAACCTCATTCGCGTCGAGGCGGACGAACTCACCTACCACCTTCACATCGTGATCCGCTTCGAGATCGAACGCGCACTCATCTCGGGCGACCTCGAGGTCGAAGACGTCCCCGAAGCCTGGAACGACAAGTACGAGGCGTACCTCGGCGTCCGCCCCGAGACCGACGCGGAGGGCTGTCTGCAGGACATCCACTGGTCACACGGAAGCTTCGGCTACTTCCCGACGTACTCGCTCGGCTCGGTGCTCGCCGCACAGCTCTATGCGGCTATCGAAGCCGATCTCGGCGACTTCTCTGCGGACATCCGCAACGGCGAGTTCGACGCGCTCAACGGCTGGCTCCGCGAGAACGTCCACCGCCACGGCAAACGGTACACGACACCCGAACTGATCGAGGAGGCCACCGGCGAGGCGTTCACCGCCGACTACTTCCTCGAGTACGTCGCGGAGAAATACGGCGAGTTGTACGACCTGTAGCGACAACCCGACGCGTGCGTGGAATGGGGGAAGAACAAGAAGCCCCCCTCGCTCACATCGGCACGCGCTCGAACGGCCCCGGCGCACCGAGCTCCCGTCGCAGCTGCATGACGTCGCCGAGGTCCTTTCGAGTGATCGTACCGACTGGCTCACCGTCCTCGAGTACGACGACCATCGGCGCCCGGCCCATCGAGACCAGCACGTCGAACGCCGGCATCTCGGGGTCGACGGTCGTCACGCCGGTCGTCGCCACCTCGCGGACGGTCGTCGTCTCGAACGCCGAACGATCGGTCCCGCTGAGTGCCTCGAGTGTCACGACGCCGTAGAATTCGCCGTCGTCGTCGACGACGTACTCGCTCCGTCGATCGCCGAACATCCGGTTCGCGAACGCAGCGAGCGTCGTGTCCGCAGCGACCGATCGAGCCGGCGTCTCCATCACGTCTGCGGCGGTGACGCCCGTGAGCAGTTCGTCGAGGACGACCGCGCGTGACTCGGTGGTCGCCGCGCCGTAGACGAACAGCGCGACGAGCACGAGCACTGGGTTCCAGCTGAGGATGCCGATCACGGCGAACAGCAGCGCGAAGATGGTCCCGATCCGGGCAGCGATCTGCGTCGCCCGCACGTACGGTCGTCGTCGCGAGAGCAGCGCTCGCAGGACGCGACCGCCGTCCATCGGGAACGCCGGCACCATGTTAAAGATCGCCAGCACGACGTTGATTACGGCGAGCCAGCCAACGATGAAGACGACCAGGGGCAGTCCGCCCGGGACGACCTGCAAGAGCCCGTAGAAGCCCACGCCGAGCAACACGCTCGTGATCGGTCCCGCGACGGCGATCCAGAACTCGCGGTTCCACTCCCGCGGCATCGACTCGAGCGCCGCGAGCCCGCCGAAGATCCAGAGCGTGATCGACTCCGTGCCGATGTCGTACCGGCGGGCGGCGTAGGCGTGGCCGAACTCGTGGACGGCGACGCTGAAGAACAGGCCGATCGCGCCGGCGACGCCGATCACCCAGGGGGTGGCGCCGACCTCGAGCGGGTCGGCCTCGAGCGTCGCGGGCGCGAGCCCGTCGATGATCGCGGCGTAGATCTCGATCTGCCCGCTCGCGGCGATGAGCCAGACGAGCACCGGCAGAAACACCAGCAACGAAATGTTGATTTGGACCGGGATACCCCAGAGCGTCGTGAGGTGAAAGTTACGCATGACGTGTACCGAGACTCGAGGGGAACTTCAGTGTCGGGTTTACAGACGGTGATGCGTTCGTGTCAGTCAACCTCCATGGCTGGCCCACGCGACGTCGCGCCCGCGGACCTGGCCGGTCCCGACCGGCGAAACACCGACAATCCTCGCCCTCGCAGTGTCTCCCACCCATGACGGGACACCAGCAGCTCGAGGGACAGGTCGCGATCGTCACCGGCGCGAGCGCGGGTATCGGCGCAGCCACCTGCGATGCGCTCGCCGCCGAGGGAGCGACCGTCGTGCTCGCGGCCCGCAGCGAAGATCGACTGGAGACGCTGGCCGACGACCTCGAGGCCGACCACGACGTCGAGACGCTCGTGGTCCCGACGAACGTCCGCGAAGCGGCCGACGTCGACGCCCTGATCGACGAGACCGTCGACACGTTCGGCGGCATCGACGTCCTCGTGAACAACGCCGGGCTCTCTCGAGGCAGCGACGTCGCGTCGATGTCGACCGACGAGTACGAGACGATGCAGGAGACCAACGTCGACGGGCTCTTTTATGCGACGCGGGCGGCGATCCCGCACGTCCGCGAACGGGAGGGCCACCTGATCTTCGTCGGGAGCTTCGCCGGCCAGTACCCCCGCTCGTTCAACCCCGTCTACGCCGCGACGAAGTGGTGGACCCGCGGCTTCGCCAAGAGCGTCGCCGCACAGGTCGGCGACGACGGCGTCGGCGTCACGATCGTCAATCCCGCTGAGGTGCGCTCGGAGTTCGAGACGACCGACGGCACGACCTTCCGGGAGCACTTCGAGGAAGGCGAGGCCAGCGAACCCGACGAAGTCGCCGACGCCATCCGCTTTGCAGCTACGCGAGGCCACTCGAGCGTGAGCGAGATCGACGTCAACCGCCGCGACAAGTTCGCGGACAACTTCTAGTCGACGTCGCGTTCCCGTCCGTCGGATGGCGGGACGAGACGGGGCTACAGGGATTCGGACTCGAGCGTAGCGATACGGTTTCGAACGATGGCACAGTCTCAAACACCACGAAAGCCCCTGTCGCCGTCCGGTCGATGCACTCGCTGCGCGCTCCCGCTGGTCGCGTGCTTGCGTCGTCCGTCTTCCCGGACGGCGACAGCCCCTTTCATTCCCACCCCGCGGTGGCCCAACCGGCCAGCCGACACGGGCGGGAATGAAAGGGGCTGACGCGCTCGGTGTGCGAGACGACGCAAGCACCGCAGCGACGACGGAGCGAGGCGCGCAGCGAGTCGCAGCCAGCGAGCGCGTCAGGGGCTTTCGTGGTGTTCTCGAGAACGGGTGTGGAGGGATCGGTTCACACCAACCTGTGAAAAGCCGATCCACAGCAACCTTAGAGAAACCGATCCGTACCAGCGACGGGGTAAAAGCGCCGTGGCAGTGCCAGGTGCGTACTGACCCGTCGGGAGTGACTCGAGCCGACTATGCGACTCTCCATCCCAGGCGTCCCGGGCGTCTACTACGACACCGACTCGGGCTCGACGGCCATCGGCGTCGCACTGACGGCCGCCGGCCGCAAAGCCCCGAAACCGAAGGGCTACGCCATCCAACTCCTGCCGTACCTCTGGTCGTTCGAGGTCGACCTGCGCGACGTGCCCACGGACCACCCGATCCAGTACCTCCACCCGGAGGGAGCCCAGAGCCTCGGCGAGGTCGCCGCCGGACGGCCCGTCCGCGAGGTCGGCACCGAACTCGAGTCCGTCCTCCGGTTCGTCCTCTCGGTCAACCAGACCGTCGAGTCGACGACCAACCAGTTCCTCGGTCGGCCACGCGACACCGAGGGCACCACGATCGAGATCACGGACGGGACCGTCAGCGTCGACGGGAGGGCACTCGAGACAGACGAGTTCGACCTCGAGTCCCACCGGACCGACGAGGGAACGACGATCGACGTCGACGACGAGGTATCGAGCACCGACGCGTTCGAAGACGACGCCGACGAGGAGGCGTTCGACAGCGGTGGCGAACGGTGACGGAAGATCGCCGGACAAGCGCACGGCAGCGGCAGACGGGACGCTCGAGCGCCTCGAGCAGCTTTCGGGGACGATCGCTCGATCCAGCCGTGTTATCCGACGAGGACGACGAGCGCTGACAGCGTCGCGATCGAGACGAGCGTCGTGACGAAGATATTCACCGAGGCGAAGGCGGTGTCACCGCCGAACTCGCCGGCGAAGAGGTACGTCGAGACCGACGTGGGCGTCCCGAGCATGACGACGCTGGCGGCGAACGCCGCCCGGTCGACCGCGAGTAGCGAGAAGACCAGCCAGGCCAGCGCCGGCATCACCCCGATTTTGAGCAGCGTCACGGAGCCGGTGTCCGCGAGGTCGAACCGGGACGACTCGAGCCGGAGCGAGGCGCCGACACAGAGCAGTGCGAGCGGCAGGGCGAGCGTTCCAGCGGCGTCGAGGCCCGTGATGGCGGGCGTCGGTGGAGCGACCCCGAGGCCACCGACGGCGAGTCCGGCCGCCAGCGCGCCGAGGACGGGATCGGTCAGGAGTCGTTGCAGTTCGTGACGGATCGAGGTGTCACCACTGCCAAGCACGCTGAACAGGACGATCGTCAGCGGCACCTGAATCAGCGAGAGCACGCCGTAGACCACGCTCGCGATGGCGGCGACGTGTGCGTCGAAGCTCGCGGCGACCAGCGGCAGCCCGAGATAGCCCAGGTTCGAGTGATAGGACTGCACGACGGCGACGCTCCGCCGGGGCCCCGACGAGCGGTTCCGGTGGACGATCCAGGCGACGGCCGCCGTCCCGCCCATCACGACGACCAGCCCGACGACCAGCGCGCCGGAGAGCAGGTCGCCGACCGACTGGTCGTACGTCGAGACGAAGACGAGCGCCGGCAGCGCGACGTAGTACGCCAGCGCGTTCAGCCGGGCGGTCCGACCGGCGTCGAGTACGCCCCCGATGCGGAGTCCGGTCCCCGTGACCAACAGCGCGAGCAACACCACCAGTCTGCCGGCGACCTCCATGTCACGCCCCTGAACGTGGCAGGTGTTGTACCATTCGGTCCCGGCGCGGACGGTGGTGGACTGTCACAATCGGTTCGCGGACAGGGCCACCGAAATCGAGGGCTTCACGCGCCGACGAACGGTTTCGACGCCCCGGTTCGACTCGAGTTTCGATCGTTCACGGCACTGAATCCGACGAGAGTGACCGAAACCGTTCGCGATCGGTAGAACGAGCGGGCGCGTTTATCCGGTCTGCGGTGGTGAGTTGTTTCCGTCCATGACGCTCCACGTGAACCGACCATCCGACGGCAGGGAAAGATCGACCAGTGTCGGGATCGCTCCCGCAACCGACTCCCCGCCCTCGCGCGAGCAACTCGAGGCTGTCCTCGAGAACGCCCGCCGACGAGCGGTGGTGCGGCGGATGCTCGCCGTGCGGGACGACGAACGGATCGCGGTGGGAACGCTGGCGGCGGACGTCGCCGACGCCGAACACGACGCGGTCGCCGTCACGACGCTTCTGGAACGCCGCCAGCGCGTTCACGTCTCCCTGTCCCGGACCCACCTCCCGTTGCTCGAGTCGCGCGGGCTCGCATCGTACGACCGAGAGCGAGGGCTCGTCTCACCCGGCAGGGAACTGGTGGCAGTCGAGGCCCTCCTCGAGAAGCCGTAGGGAGCGGTCGGATCGAACCGAGAGATATCCCCGCAGGCTCGTGGCTCGAGCGTCGTCTGCAGAACGTTTTTGCCGCTCGTGAGAGACGACTCGATCCGATGGCGAACTCACAGCCCCAGCCCCGACCGTTCGCACACGTTGGCGTGACCGTCCCCGACGTCGAGGAGGCGATCGACTGGTACGAGACGATACTCGGGTTCGAGTGCATCATGGGCCCCGAAGCGGTCGCTGGCGACGGGGAGTCACACATCTCGAAGCTGTGCCTGGACGTCCTCGGCGAGTTCGAGGAGGTGCGGATCGCTCACCTCGCAACCGGTGGGCAAGCCGCCCTCGAGCTGTTCGAGTTCGAGGAGGGAACGGCGTCGTCACCGGACCCGAAATCGGAGGGGTACTTCCACGTCTGCGTGATCGATCCGAACATCGAGACGCTGGCGACGACGATCGACGACAACGGCGGCGAACACCACACCGATATCTGGGAGCTGTTCCCGGGCCAACCCTACCGGATGACCTACTGTAAGGATCCGTGGGGGAACCTCCTCGAGCTCTACACGCACAGTCACGAACGGATCTACAGCAACCAGGGCGACTACTGAGCACCAGCCGAAAGCGGCCGCCCGAGACGACCCGCTGACAGCCCCTCGAGTTCGGTGCGTCGACCCGCCGCTCGAGGAGAGTATTCAACTATAGTAACAACTGCAACGATTTACACACTGATCGCCGAACCGTCTGGCGATCGGGTGTGCAATGACTTGCAGTGGCTACTATAGCCGCTCGAGACCCACGTTGCGCCGCTATTCGACCAATCGCTCGATCTCGGTCACCAGGATCCCGCTCGCACCGGCATTTTTCACGTCGGTGATCGTCTCGAAGACGTCGCGTTCGTCGACGACGGCGTGGACCGCGACTTTCTCACCTTCGCCGTTGGCGACGTCCATCACCGTCGGTCCGCCGAGTCCCGGAATCACGTCGCGGACGGCCTCGAGTCGGTCCTGCGGGACGTTCATCATCAGGTAGCGCTTGCCTTCGGCCTGTTTGACCGACGCGAGCGCGGTCCGGACCTCGTCGACTTTGGGATCGTCGAGGACGTCCTCGCGGCCGAACAGCCGGACGGAACTCGAGAGGACCTCCTCGACGACGGCCAGTCGGTTCATCTTCAGCGTCGTGCCCGTCGACGTGATGTCGACGATGGCGTCGGCCATCTCGACGTGCGGCGTCAGTTCGGTGGCACCCGAGACCTCGACGATGGCCGGTTCGACACCGGTGTCGGCGAAGAAGTCGCGCGTGATGTTCGGGAACTCGGTCGCGACGGTCTTGCCCGACAGATCCGCGACGCCCGTGATGTCGCCGTCTTCGGGAGCCGCGAGGACGAGTCGACAGCGGCCGAACTCGAGGTCGAGCAGTTCCGCGACGGTCTCGACGCCCGCCTCACGGACCTGATCGTAGCCGGTGATGCCCAGATCGGCGGCGCCGTCGGCGACGTACTCCGGGATGTCCGCCGCCCGGGCAAACAACACCGAGACGTCGGGATCGACGGTGTCGGCGTACAGTTTCCGGTCGGCACCGTTCTCGAGGTGCAGTCCCGCCCGCTCTAGGAGGTCGATCGTCGGCTCGTGCAGGCGGCCCTTGTTGGGAACGGCGATTCGCATTTGTCGGTGATTCGAGACGGGACCGGAATTGTCTTTCTACTTCTCTCGAGCGGTGGGCACCGCGGTCAGGCTGCTCCGCACGACCACCCCCGTCAGCGGAGTGGAGGCAAGGGCGTCGGGCTCTCGAGTATTGATGTGGATCCGTCCGAGAGGCCTACCCGAAGTTTCGTGACGAAATTCGCAGACGTGACGTCGGTCGCACGCCGACACTGGAGCGACGGACGGGGAACGGTGCTGGTCGCGATCTCTGCGGGCTGGTTCCTCTCGATCGGCGTCCGACAGGCGTTTCCGGTGTTGTTGCCCCACCTCCAGACGGCCTACGGGCTGACGCTGACGACCGCCGGGCTCCTGCTGACCGTCCTCTGGCTCGCGTACGCGGTCGGCCAGCTACCCGGTGGCGTCCTCGCGGATCGTGTCGGGGAGGGGACGACCATGGTCGTGAGTATGGTCGCGGCCGCGGGATCGGTCACGTTGATCGTCCTCGGCGGGCCGACGATGCTGCTGTTCGTCGCGACCGGACTGTTCGGGTTTTCGACCGCCCTCTTCGGCGTCGTTCGGCTCAGTGCCCTCTCGGACGTCTACCCCGACAACGTCGGCACCGCGATCGGCGTCATGTCCGCGGCCGGCGACCTCGGGAACACCGTGTTGCCACCCGTCGCGGCCGTCCTCGCCGTCGCCGTCGCCTGGCAGTTCGGCTTCGGGTTCACCATCGCGCTGTTCGCGCTGGTCGCAGTCGGCATCTGGGTCGCCGTGCCGTCGCGCACCTCCGACGGGGCGGGCGGGACCGCCATCTCGCTCTCGGGCGTCCTCGAGACGCGGTCGCTGCTCTGGACGCGGTCGATCGTGCTCATCACCGCGATCCAGATCGTCGCGAACGCCGTCTACCAGGCGTTCACTGGCTTCTACCCGACGTACCTGATGGAGGTCAAGGGGTTCTCGCCGACGCTCGCGAGCGGGCTGTTCGCGCTGTTTTTCGCGTTCGGGATCGTGATGAAACCGCTCGGCGGCACCGCCTACGACCGCGTCGGGACACGCCGGACGCTGGTCGTCATCCTGGGCGGTTCCGGCGTCGCACTCGTCGCCTTGCCGTTCGTCGAGGGGTTCTGGCCCGTCGTCGGCGTGACGGCGCTCGTGAGCGTCATGCTCGGCGGCGGGGCCGTCGTCCTCGCGTACATGACGACCGCCGTGCCGGACCGGATCCAGAACACGGGCCTCGGCACGCTCCGGACGGTGTACATGACCGTCGGCGCCGCGAGTCCGGTCGTCTTCGGTGCGGTCGCCGACCGTGGCTTCTTCGACGAGGCGTTCTTCCTGCTCGCTGCCATCTCCGGCCTCGCGTTGGTGCTGTTGGTCTGGCTTCCCGAACGGTGACCGAGTGGGGGAACTGAGCCCGCTGGCTATCACGACGGCCGATTCGCCGGTAGCCGACGAGTTCGCGTCGACGTCGAGCTACAGGAGACCGTCTTCTTTCGCCAGCAACAGCGCCGACATCGTCGCGTCGTTCGCCGGCAACTCGCGAGCCTGCTCGAGTGCGTCGTCGACCAGGACGGTCGTCACCTCGAGGAACTCGTTACTGTCGAGTTCGCGCTGGCCCGGCTCGAGCCCCTCGGCGTAGACGATGCCCCGGCCGTGTCGGAGGAGCCCGGTCGCGACGGCGTACTCCTGGAGCAGGGCCGTACTCGAGGGCCGAAAGCCGGTCTCTTCCTCGAGTTCGCGCGCGGCCGCCTCGGTGTAGGACTCGCCGTCCTCGACGATGCCGGCCGGCAACTCGAGGTGGGTCTCACGGACCGTCGGCCGGTACTGCTCGACGAACAGGAGGTGATCGCCCCCGGTCACGTCGGACTCGCCGTCGAGCGACGCGACGGCCGTGGCGTCGATCCGGGCGACGACGACGACCGCGGGCGGCAACTCGGCCCAGTAGTAGCGTTTCTCGGTGCCGTCGGGCTGCTCGAGCAGGTCGTACCCGCCGTCGTACCAGGGCGTTTCGTACTCGGTGACCGTCTCGCGAAGCGTCCAGTCGTCGGCGTCGGTCATCGTCCGGGACGTGGACTCGCGGGCGTAATAGCGTATCGGAGACCGCTAGACGAGATCGCGATAGAGCCGACCGAACGCCTGGCGGCGAAGCGTCGCGACCGCCGCGTCCTCCTCGTTCTGAAACGTCGCCGCGACGGCGTCGCCGGCCGGCCCGGCGTGCCAGACGACGTTGTCGACGTTCTCGTGGCCAGTCACCGTCACTTCGCCGTCGTAGGACTCGCGCCACTCCTCGAACGCCTCGCGGGAGCCGACGGAGACCTCGAGCAGGCTGGCAAACAGCGCGTCGCGGGCCGTCTCGACGACCTCGCCCGTCACCCGTTCGCCGTACTCATCGCGGTCGAACTCCATGGCGCGGGCGACCTCGCGGACGACCGTCTGTGCCGCTGGACCGACCGATTCGTACGCCTCGCTCGCCTCGGCAGTCGACTCGAACGAGAGCGTCCCGACCGTCTTCATACGTGTGCGCTCGAGCGGGCCGTAGTTACGCGTTTTCGTTTCCGTCGGTGGGTTCCGCGTCGGCTCCGTCCGCCGGTTCGTCATCCCCCGCGTGCATCCGGCGCGTGAGTTCACGGGCCTCCTCGAGGACGTCCTCGGCCTCGGCTGTCAGCGTTCCCCGGCCGGGCTGACGGCTCTGTCGGGCGAGGTCGCCCTCGAGTCCGCCCGGGCGGCCGTGGTCGTGGCCGTCCTCGAACTCCGGCGTCTCGATCTCCTCGGCGTGCTCGACGACGCGTTCGGCGAGGTCCGCGGGGCTGTACTCGGTCCAGTCGGGGGCGTACTCCGCGAGCCAGGCCTCGTGATCCCGACGGCCGAGCGAGGCGGTGACGGCGAGGTGGTTCGCGAGGTGAACCGCGTCGGCCTGTTCGGCGGCACAGACCGGGCAGGCGTATCCCATACGCGGACCGACGGCTGCCGTCGATAAAACGGCCACGCTACTCGACGCCGAGCCCCGGCTCGCGCTGGTCGGCGTCGCTCACCAGCGGCCGACGGACGGCCGGAGCGTCCGGTTCCGGCGTTACTCGAGCTTGCGGATCATCACGATCGCGTCCTCGTCGTCCTGGTAGTAGCCAGGGACCAGTCGGAGCGGTTCGAACTCGAACTGCCGGTAGAGGCGTTTCGCGTCCTCGTTCGAACGCCGAACCTCGAGTTTGACGCTATCGGCGCCGTGTGCCGTGAGGATCGCCAGTGACCGAGCGAGGAGCGCAGAGCCGACGCCCGCTCCGCGTCGGTCGGGATGGACGGCGATGTCTTTGACGTGGCCGAGTTGCTGGCCGAACGACGAGGTCACGTCAGCGACGACGTAGCCGGCGATCCGTCCGTCGGATTCGGCGACGAGAAAGCCGGGTTCGCCGAGGAACCCCTCGAACGCGTCGTACGGCCACGGCTGCGTGAACGACGCGTTCTCGATGCTGACGATCGCGAAGAGGTCCGCCCGCTCGGCACGACGGATAGCGACCTCACCATCGATCTCCCCGGGAAGCCGGACGGTCACAGGGAGACGTAGCGCGTCGAAGGTAAAAGAACTACTCGCTGTCCGAGGAGCGTCGGACGCCGGACGAGTGGTCGGGACGTCAGCCTCGAGCGAGCCGGACGGGTACAGACCTTTTTACCAGCGTACCCCCAACGGTCCCCCATGACCGACGACCAGCGCAACGATCGTTCCGTGGGTTCAGGTCCCCCGGAGCGGTCGATCCCAACCGACCGCGAATCGCCCGTAGGCGCGCCCGTCATCCGAGGCGACGAATCGGTCGCCGGCCAGCGGGCCCGTGACGCGGTTCAGTTCGATCCCACCGATCACGGCAGTCTCGAAGACGCCGCCGAGATCGTCCGCCAGTTCGCCGGCGGAGCGACCGACGAAGATCACCTCTACATGCTCCGTGGCGCCGCCGCCTGTGCAGCCCTCGTTCGGGGAGAAGGGTCGTACAAGACCGCAGCCGAACGGGCGGGCGACGACGTTACCGTCTCGTTCATCCGGAAGTGGGCCCGCGTCCACGACCTCCCCAGGTCGGTTCGCAAACAGGTCGCGCTCGGCGAGATCGCACCCACGGCCGCCAAACACATCGCACGAGTCAGCGGCGACTCCCGGCTCCTGCTCGCCTGGGCGACCATCGACGGCGAGCTCACCGTCCGAGAGGTCCGCAGCGTCGCCAGCGCCGTCAACGACGGAACGCCCCTCGAGGACGCCCTCGCCGATCACGGCGTCGTCCTCGGACGACTCGAGCTCACGCTCTCGCCGGCCACCTACCGCAGCCTCCGCCAGCACGCCTCCCTCGAGAACGTCGACCCCGGAACGATCGTCAGCCGCGCGCTCGAGTCATCTCTCGAGTGACCGTCACACCACCAGCCGGGACGGGGAATCGACAGCCGAAGAAAGAAAACGTTTAACCACCACTCACCGATAGTACGAACCAGAGGGCCGGTAGCTCAGTCCGGCAGAGCGTCTGGCTTTTAACCAGACGGTCGCGTGTTCAAATCGCGCCCGGCCCGCTTCTCGCCGCGAGCATACTCGCGAGCGGTGCAACCGAATTCGGCAGGACCTGGATAGGGCGTCTTCACGAACGCGGCGAACGCGGACACGATCGACCACGTCCGCAAACCGTACCCGGGATGGATCGTATCGAACCACCACGGACAGGACGAGTCGACCCCATCGGACCACACCACCTCGAGCGAGACCACCGTCCCGGATCGACCCCGTCGGTCTCACTGGAAGCGATCCGGTAGCCAGTGCCGTCTACAGCCATCTCACGACAGTACAGGGGTCGACAGTCGACCACGGCCAAAATATTTATATTTGGGGCTCGTACCCAGCTAACTGGCGAGGAAGGGATACGCTGTCGTTGCCACGTCATCGGTCCCTCACTCACAGAAGCGGCCTCGCCGTAGTGCGAAGCCGGCCCCACCGTACCGCGCGTATTCACCGTAGGGGGTGAACACCTTGGACTTATCGGCCGGCTTCTCGACGAACTCGCCAGCGACAGGTCTCGGGGAGTTGATCCATCGCGCGCGCCAGACGTACAGTGCTCTCGAGCGAGCACCGTCGCTCTGCACTCGGATCGACACCGGTCGAGTTCCCTGCTCGAGGGCGACACGCTCGTCCACGAAAATGGGGGTAGATACTCCGGCCAGCTGCCTGGCAGGAATACGTATCGGGAAATCGCCTGTTGGCCGTCGGTCGAAGAGCCGCTCCGATAACCCACCGGTCTCCGATGGACACCGTTTTGATACTGGCTGTCAACAGCCATCGGTTTACCACCCGTAACCGGCGCGAATCGATCGGTACGTCAGCGTAGCAAACGATCGCGATGTTCGAGACACAGCAGTATCGCTTCCTTCGCTGGCGTCAGTGCCTGTCTGGGCGAAGCTACTGTTAACTGTTATGACTTTCGACCCCCCGATTCTACCAGACAACTGTAACGATCCTGTTCCGGATACTCCTTGGATGTGGCACCTCGTTTTCGATGCAGCCAGGAACCCACGGGCCGAATTAGAGCTGCGCGGGCTCGCTCGCCTCGGAAAACGGTTCGGGGTTCGAACTGCACGGTCGGTTCAGACTGTTTACGAAGTGTTCGCCGAAACACGTGGCGAGAACGGTCGAACCGGAGACATCCCGTTTCATCCCCTCTGTGGCACGGGCTGGCGGAGCAGCCGCTCGTCCCGACCTGTCGCTCGGAAAAGCCAAGGGCCGGATTTGAACCGGCGATGGGCGGCTCTGCAGGCCGCTGCGTTCGGCCGGACTCTGCCACCTTGGCGCGTCCGACACTAGTCAGTGCGTTCGTTTAAGCGTAGCGGTACGCCACGAGTACCCCCCGACACGTCGATCGGGGTGCTAGCGCGTACGCTCTCGAGTATGAAAATACGAACGGCCCCCAGAGCGAATGCTCTGGAGGCCGAATTCGATATGAGTAGTCGGCGGCGAATCCACGTTCCCAGAGGGTCTCCCACTCCAGTACTTGCCGATACGCGGGCGAGCTTATCTTCCGTGTTCGGGATGGGTACGGGAGGTCCCTC
>LKMK01000025.1 GCA_001563805.1 Natrialbaceae archaeon B1-Br10_E2g2 | reverse complement strand
TGGCCCTGGGGCTGCATGTACCCGCCCATGACGCCGAACGCGAGCCAGTCGTCGTCGTCCAGTTTCGCGACGGCAGGGACGAGCGTGTGAAACGGCCGCTTGCCCGGCTCGAGGCTGTTCGGGTGGTCGGGCTCGAGCGAGAACGACGCCCCGCGGTTCTGGAGGGCGATCCCCGTCTCGCCGGCGACGAGGCCGCTCCCGAAGCCAGCAAACCGGGAGTTGATGTACGAGACGAGGTTTCCCTCGGCGTCGCCGACGGTCAACAGGACCGTATCGGCGTCTTCGGCGTTCGCGTTCGGAACGCCGACCTGTGGGTCGGACATCGGCTCGTCGCCGATCGCCGTCGCTCGTTCGCGCGCGTACGATTTGGCGGCCAGCGGCGGAATCTCCTCGAACTCGGGATCCGTGACGTAGTGGTGGCCGTCGACGAACGCGAGTTTCGTCGCCTCGGCGAAGGCGTGGATTCGCTCGGCCGACTCGTAGGGATGGTCGCCGGCGCCGATCTCCTCGGCGACGTTGAGCGCCTCGAGTGCGATCAGGCCCTGGTTGTTCGGCGGCAGTTCGTAGACCTCGACGCCGTTGTAGGTGGTGCGTTCTGGATCGACGAACTCGGGTTCGAACGCCGCGAGGTCGTCGTGGGTCATGAACCCACCCGCAGACTGGACCTCCCCGACGATCGCGTCGGCGATCTCGCCCTCGTAGACGACGTCGGCACCGCGGTCGGCGAGCTGCCGGAGGGAGTCGCCCAGTTGCGGGAGCCGAACGGTCTGGCCCGGCACGGGGCTCTCGCCGTCGAAGAGGTACGCCTCGCGGGCGTGTTCGTGTGTGAACAACTCCTCTGCCCCCGTCCAGTGGTGGGCGATGACCGGCGAGACGGGGTAACCCTCGGTCGCGTAGTAAATCGCCGGCTCGAGCACGTCGGCCAGCGAGAGGCGACCCAGCTCCTGTACCGTCGTCTCCCAGCCGCGGGCCGTCCCGGGGACGGTTACCGCGTGGGGGCCGAGGAAGGGCATCCCGAGATCGTCCGCGCTCGCGTCGCCGTCGACCGCGTAGCCCCGCGACTCGGGATAGTAGCGACTTGGGTCGTCGTGATCCTCGAGCGACCCCCGGACGGCGTCGATCGTCGCGTTTTCCGGGGCGGGACCACACGATCGCAACGCCCCAACCTCGCCGTCGGCGGTCCGGTAGAGCGCGAAGACGTCGCCACCGAGTCCGGTCGAGGTGGGTTCGACGACGTTGAGCGCGGCGGCGGTCGCGACGGCGGCGTCGAAGGCGTTCCCGCCCTCGCGAAGGATCTCGAGGCCTGCCTGGGCTGCCAGCGGCTGGCTCGTCGCGACCAGTCCACGGTTCGCGTAGGCCGTCGAGCGTCGCGAGTCGAATCGGTCGAGGTCGACGGAGTCGTCCATGCCCCGTCTACGAGTGACGCCGGACTAAAACGTTGGTGAGGCGGCGATCGGATCGGTCTACGACTACGATTCGTCTCCGACGACCGTCACGGGCACGGGAACGCGTTCGGCCACCCTCGCGGCGACGCTTCGCCCCACGAGGCGGTCGCCGTTCGGCCGGCCGTCCGTGCCCACGATCAGGTGGTCGACGTCCGCGTCCGTCGCGTGCTCGACGATCCCGTCCGGCACCGTCCCCGGATGGAGCACGGTCTCCACCTCGCGGTTGCGCTCGGCCGCCACCTGCGTCGCTTCTCGAAGCAGCGACGCCCCTCGCTCCCGGTTGCGGATCTCGAAGGCTTCGACGCGGTCGACAGACCCGCCGGTCGAATCGGCATACAGCGCGGGATGTGTCGCGTCGAACAGGTGCAGCGCCGTGATCGTCGCGTCGGGAAACTCCGTGAGCGCGTACTCGAACGCCCGCCTCGAGGCCGTCGAGTCGTCGATCGGAACGAGAACGTGTCGGATCACGTCCACCGGTGCGTGCCCGCTCGAAAAGATCCGTCCCCTTTCAGGTGAAAGGCGGCTCACTCGAGCGACAGCGGCGCGTGCGCGAGGCGGTAGCCGTCGTCGGTCTCGTCGACGTCGACGACTTCCCGGAGTCGAATCCCGCGTTCCATCTTCGTCACGACCGGCGTCTCGTAGTGTTCGGCGTCGTAGCCCAGGCGCTCGCCCGACTCGCGACGCGCCGTGACGAACTCGCGGTGGCGCTCGAGTCGCGTTCGACCGATCGATCGAGAGAGCGACGGCACCGTCCCAACGCGCTCGTCGAACACCTCGAGAAACGCCGCCTCGAGTTCGTACCCCACCGAATTTCGGCCGGCACACATCGCCGCGAGCGTGGTCGTGCCCGTCCCCCAGAACGGATCGAGAACGGTGTCGCCATACGCCGAGTACATACAGATCAGCCGATACGGAATCTCGAGCGGAAAGGCAGCCGAGCGCTCGCGCACCTCGTCGTCGTCGAACTCCAGCGTCTGGAGTTCGCCGCGGACGTCGGTCCAGACGTCGGAGAACCACTGGTTTCGCTCCTCCCAGAAGAACGCGGCTTCGTATCGCCGATCGGCCCGGGGTTCGAACTCGCGGCGCTCGCTCCCCTTTCGGAAGACGAGGACGTACTCGTGTTCTAACGTGACGTAGGCGTTCGGCGGGAGCATACCACTGCCCATGAACTTCGCGGCGCTGTTCGCCGGCTTGCGCCAGAGGACGTCCGGAAGCGGGTCGAATCCGCGAGCCTCGAACGCCTCGAGGACGCGCGCGTGATTCGGATAGACGCGAAAGCTCCCGTCGAGCGAGCGGGTCGCATCGCCGACGTTGAGACACGCGATGCCGCCGTCGACGAGCACCCGCTCGAGTTCGTCCCAGACGCGGTCGAGCTGGGCGTGCATCGCCTCGAACGCTCGCGAGCCGTCCCCGGACTCGAGCGCGTCGGCGACCGACGGATCGAGATCCGAAAAGAGGTCGTCCCACATCTCGATCATCGGATACGGCGGGGACGTGACGACGAGTTCGACCGACTCGTCCGCGAGACTCGAGAGCTGCCGGGAATCGCCGGCGTAGACGCGGTGGGTCGTCTCCATCGATTCACAGTGTCTGCGACGCCGCCTTAGGTCCTTCGTCACCGCCGACCGGTTTCGGGGCGGACCTGTCTCGAAACTGCACGTACAGACAGAAGAACTCGATCGAGAGACCGAACCGGCCGGAGGAACGAAAGCCGGCTACTCCTCTTCCGTTTCGTCGGCCGCCTGTACGTCGGTGTCTTCCTCGTCTTCGTCCTCCGTCTCCGATTCTTCCGGCTCGAGGCTCGTCGCCGGTTCGAACTCCTCGATGGGTTCCCACTCGTCTTCGTCCTCGCCCGCGAGCCGGCGTCGAAGGAGGATCGCGCCGACGATCACGCCGAGTGCGAGCAGGAGACGTGGAAGCCGGCTCCCGCCGTCGTCCGTCTCGTCCGTTCCCTCTGCTTCGTCTGTCCCCTCCGCTTCGTCCGTCTCGTCCGTCGACGCCGTCTCTTCGGTCGCCCCGGAGACGCTCTCGGAGACCTCCTCGCTCACGTCCTCGATGATCTCGGGCTCCGTGACCTCCTCGAGCGACGGCGTCTCGAGCTCCGAGGACTGCTGGCCCGCGAGGAACCCGAGCGCCGCACCCAGACCGAACACCGCTCCGACGAGCGGCAGTCGACGTCCCGTCGACGAGCCTTCCGACTCCTCGACGGCTTCGACGATCGTCTCTCGCATCGGCGTCTCGAGGCCTCGTTCGACGGCTTCTTTCACGAGGAGCTCTGACAGCGTCTCGTCCTGTTGTCCGTTCTCGGGCATAATCCGCCACGATGTCAGCGCAGCATATAATTCTGTCCACCGTTTCGACTGCTGGCTCGGCGAGCAGGCGCCGTACGGACCTCCTACCGGAGCTGACTGTCACGGTAACAGATAGCTACTCCGGCTTTGGGACCGCTGGCGGGCCGACGTCGGCCCGGTTTTTTGCCGGCAGAGTGTGGGTAGCCCGTGACCGACGTCTCGCCGCAGCGCTCGCCGTCGGCCCGGCCCGGCTCGATCGACGGGTCGAACGATCCATCGCCGACCCGCGCTCGAGCGGCGGAACCGGTCGGATAAACGTCGTGTTTCCACGATATAAGATCACGAACGGCGTGCATTCCGTCCTGATAAGGGATCACATAACGAAACTCGACCTGGACGACGATGAACCATGAGCGTTCTCCGCCAGCCAGGGGTCCTCGGTCAGACCACCCGCCGTCGCGTCGTCGGCGTGACGGCTGCGCTCACGGCGGCAGTCGTCGAAACCCTCGCCGTCGGGCTCTGGTTCGGTCTCGTCGTCGGGACTCGCTCGGCCACGACGGCACTCGCCGGACTCGGCATCCTCTTCTGTGGCTCGTTGCTTCGTGCAGGCGTGTTCGGGGCGACCGTCAGCAACCTCGGCGATCTCTTGCAACCGCGCCGGCTCGGCGCTGCGCTCGCACTCACCGCCGGCTGGATCGTCTGGCTGTTCGTCGCGGAGCAACTCGGCGGACTCCGCGGCATCGCCGTCGCGACCGCCGTCCTCGTCGGGTTCCTCACCGTCCAGTTCGCCATCGAGCGGCGGGCGTTTCGCCGTCGGCCCCCCACCTGCGATTCCCGTCCGATCGGGACGCTAGTGCTTCCGGCGACGCTACTGGCTGTCGGGGGTGCGGCGTTGCTCGCGACGGTCTGGTTCGCAGACTGGGCGATCGTCTCGCCACCGCTCGCCCTCGAGGTGACGACGATCGTCGTCCGGATCGAGGCCCTCCAGATCGGCGTCGCCGTCTTCGCGCTGCTGGCGTTTCTCGCCCATCAGCAGCGGTTCCAGCGCGTGCTTGGGGCGTAATCGGCGTCACTTCCCCTCCGCCCCGACGTTCTGGTCGCTCTCGAACGAATCGGGGTCCGGTTCGATCGTCGCGTACTGAACCGCTCGCCGGCCGAGCGTGGCGACCCGCTCTTCGAGCTCCGGGTCGACGAACGCACCGTCTTCGAACGCGGCGTTGGCGTTCGCCACCGCGGCCTCGTGAGGGATCACCCAGGCGTTCAGCGCCCGACAGACCGATCGCATGTGCTCGAGGGCAGCCACTGGAAAGGCGCCGCCCGACACCGCGAGCAAGCCGACGGTCTTCCCCCGGAATTCGTCGAACCCGCTGTAATCGAGGGCGGTCTTCAGCGGTGAGGAGTACGAACCGTGATACGTCGGCGAGCCGAGGACGATGGCGTCGGCCTCGCCCAGGCGATCGGTCAGCCGCTCGGCGTCCCCGGCGTCGGCCCGATCCCGGTCGGCATCGAAGATCGGTAACTCGTACTCGCGGAGGTCGAGCAGTTCCGTGCTGGCTCCGGCGGCTCTCGCCGCCTCGAGGACCCGCTCGAGGGCGAGGCGGGTCCGGCTCTCCGCTCTGAGGCTGCCACAGACTGCGACGACGTGGACGTCCGTCATGGACGTCCCAACGTGGCCACCAGCCAAATATCCTGGCTGGCGGTCGACCGATCGACCGCGTCCGACGAGCCGGCTACCGGTCAGCGATCCGACGAACCTATCTTTCGGTGGTCGAAAGCCCATAGCGTGGACTCGATCGGCTCGATCCTGCTGACCGAAGCGCTCCCGCGGGTACTGACCATCACGCTGTTGATCGGCGCCGGGGTGGGGCTGGCGAACCTCGCCGTCGAGTACGGCATCGTGGAGGCGGTCGCCCGCGTCGGGCGCTACCTGACGGAGCCGGCGAACCTTCCCGACGAAGTCGGGACCGCCGTCCTTACGAACGCCGTCTCGGTCACCGCAGGCTACGGGATGCTCGCGGAGTTCCGTGAGTCCGGCCTGCTCGACGATCGGGCGACACTGATCGCCGTCGTCATCAACACGTTCTTCGGCTTCATCCAGCACATCTTCACCTACTACGGCCCCGTCCTGATTCCGATCCTCGGACTCCACGCCGGGCTCATGTACGTCGGTGCCCGTGCAAGCATCTCGCTCGCGATTACCGTCGTCGGCCTCCTCGCCGGCGCACTCTTGCTCCGTGGCTACGAGTACGACACGGGCGCACTCGAGGCGGAGCTGCCGGACGACGAGGATCGGTCGACGCGCGGCAAACTCCGCCGGGCGGGATCGAAGACGGCGACGCGGCTCCGATCGATCGTCCCTCGGCTGGCGATCATCTACTCGCTCGTGCTGGTCGGCGTCGAGTACGTCGACCTCGAGGCGGCTGCGAGCGTCGCGGAGCCGCTCTCGTCGGTGGTCGGATTGCCCGGCGCAGCGGTACCGGTGATCCTGGTCGCGACGGTCGACCCGACGAGCGGCGCCATCGCCATCGCGCCGATGATCGGCGACGTCTTCACCCCGACCGAGGCGGTGATCACGCTCCTGCTCGGCGGTCTGTTCTCGTTGACGGTCTCGACGGCCAAGCGGTCGATCCCCTTCCAGTACGGCATCTGGGGCGCGGAGTTCGGGACGAAAGTGATCGTCGTGAACACCGGCCTCCGGGCGGCGTTCATTCTGGTGGCGATCCTCGTACTTCTCGCGTTCTGACGTCGGAAAGGGTCGGTTCGAGGACGTCGACAGCTCCCGGCGTTATCGATGGAGTCGGGCCACTGGCTCCCCGTCGCGCTCGAGGACGTCGACCAGCCCGTCGTCTTCTAAGTCCGCGAGCAGGCCCGCGAGCCACTCCCGGCCGTACTCGCCGTCCGGCGTGTAATCGACCCGAACCCGGTGACCGAGCGTGTCGAACTCGAGTTCGTCGTACTCGCGCAACGTCGCGATCACGCGGCCGCGGAACTGCCGGCGGCTGCCGTCGAAGCTGGGCTGGGTCGGGACGTCGGGGGCGGTGAAATCGCCGCTCGCGTAGGCCCCACACCACTCGCGCCACGGGCAGCCGACCTCGTCACAGCGTGGCGTCTGGCCACAGGCGACGCCGCCGAGTTCCATGATCGCATTGTTCCAGACGCGCGAACGGCCCGCGGGCATGAGCTCGTTCGCAGCCTCCTCGAAGACCGCGTCGTCGTCGGGAACGTCGAACGCCCGGTAACAGACGCGCTTGACGTTCGTGTCGACGACCGCGTCGCCGTTGTTGAAGGCGAAACTCGCCACCGCGTTGGCAGTGTAGGGGCCGACGCCCATCAGTTCCTGCAGTTCGTCGGGCGTGGTCGGGAACTCGCCGCCCGTTTCTGCGGCTTCGCCGCCTTCACGAGGTCGGTCTGGACCGACCTCGCCCGCCTCGACCTGCCGGGCGGCCTCGTGGAGGTACTTCGCCCGGTTGTTGTAGCCGAGGCTGTGGCTCGTCCAGAAGCCCACGACGTCGGCCCGGTCGGCCGCCGCGAGATCGGCCGTCGTCGGCCACCGCTCGAGGAACTCCTCCCAGGCGTCGACGACGCGATCGAGCTGGGTCTGCTGGCTCATCACCTCGCTGACCAGGATCGCGTACGGATCATCGGTCTCCCGCCAGGGATACTCGCGGTGGTCGGCCTCGTACCACTCGATCAGCGCCCCGCGAACGGCCTCGAGGTCGGCGGGGAGGCTCCACTCGGGTTCCCCCTCCGTGTCGGTCATCGACGGGGCTTGGGACAGCGTCGGTTTAGCCGTACTGGTCTCGCGTGTCCAGTCGGGGCGTTCAAGCCGACGGCGCCCGTCCGGTCGGACATGCGAACGCCAGCCCAGAACGCACAGCTGGCCCTCCTGCTCGAGGTTGCGGGCACGCCCAAACCGGGCAACGTCGACCGGCATCGCGACCTCGCGGACCTGCGATTCGAACACTTCCTCGCGGGGACGGTAGGGGCACAACGAGGCCTCGAGATGGCCGAAGACGGCGCCGCGGTCGGCCCGTCGTTCGAACGAGCCGTCGCGGGAATGGCCGACCAGGGCGGGGGCAACACCCAGTTCGGCGCGTTGCTGTTGCTCGTCCCGCTGGTCAGGGCCGCTCGCGAGGACCTCACGCAGCCGATAGTCGAGGGGGTCGTCGAGGGGACGACGGTCGCCGACGCGGCGGCGTTCTACCGCGCGTTCGAGCACGTCGACGTGTTCGTCTCCGAGCCACCGGCCGAGCTGGACGACCTCGACGTCCGTCGTGGGAGCGAGGCCATACCGGCGCTCGAAGACCGCGGACTCACCCTGTTCGACGTCCTCGAGCGGGGCGTCCCCGGCGACGACGTCGCCCGCGAGTGGGTCACGGGGTTCGAACGCTCCTTTGCGGCCGCCAGCCGACTCGCCGACGTCGGCGGCCCCCTCTCGGAACGAACTGCGTCGGTGTTCCTCTCGTTGCTCGGCGACCGCCCCGATACTCTCGTCGCGAAACGCTCCGGCGAGGCCGTCGCCGCCGAGGTGACCGACCGTGCGGCCACACTTGCCGACCGGAACGCCGTTCGGACGGACCGAGCGGCCGTCGACGCTTTCGCCGACGACCTCGTCGAGCGCGGGATCAACCCGGGGACGACCGCAGACCTGACCGCAGCCGGACTGTTCATCGCCCTCGAGCACGATACACTCGAGATATGAGCGACGACGCCCAGAGAGCAGCCCGCGGCGAACCTGACGCCCCTGACGGCGGAGCGTGGCCAGTCGACCTGATGGGCGTTACCGAGTCGGTCGTCACGACGCTCGGGCCGAACGACCGCTGGAACGCCGCTGCCCTCGGCCTCTTCGAGGGCGACCCGATCACCGCGACGACCTGGGGCAACACCCGAACCCGACGGAACTTCCACCGCCAGGGGGAGGGCTACGTCCAGTTCGTCGACGACCCCGTGACCTTCGCCGAGGCCGCCTGCTCGATCGTCGAGTTCGACGAGCCCGTCCTCGAGGAGGCGGCCGCCTGGACGCGGGTGTCCGTCGAGCGGATCGATCGAGGCACCGACGACGGCACCGACTGGGAGCGGTGGACGCTCGAGCCACTCGAGTCGGCCGTCGAGCGTCGGACGGTGCCGACGATCGACCGCGGCTTCGGGGCCGTGATCGAGGCGACCGTCGCCGCCTCCCGGCTCGGTGTCGACGGCTACGACCAGGACCGGCTTCGAGCGCGCCTCGAGTACTGCGCGTCGGTCGTCGACCGCGCGGGTGACGAGCGCGAGCGAGACGCCCTCGAGGTCGTCCGCGACCACTCCCCCTGGGAGCTCGAGTGAGCCGAGGGCCAGGGACCGGAGGTCGGCTAGTCGCCGGTTTTGGCCGCCGGGTCGGGGGTCCCGCCGGACTCCTGGTGGCCTTCTTCGATCGGCTCCTCGTTCTCCGCTTTCTCTACGAGTTCGGCGAACCGGTCGGATCGCGCTTCGATCCACGCCATCGTCTCGCTGTCCGGCGTGTGATCGCGCTGTTCGATGAGGAACGTCGTGATCACGACCGTCTTGACCCACGGCTTGACGATCCCCGTGTGGACGACCGCGACCGCCCCGGCGACCAGGAGCCACGACAGCGCCTCGATCGTCGTCGGGAGGAAATCGAGGGCGACCGCGAGCGGAGCCAGCATCGTTGCGAGCACGAACGCGAGCGCATACATCCCGAAGACGATGGCGACCGTCGATCCGAGGACCAGTTTCCAGGTCTTCCCGTAGAGAACGACACCGTCCCGTGCCGACCGCCAGGTGTTCTCGGTGTCGTCGACGAAGATGTACGCGAGGATGGCGTTGTCGAGATACGACACGGCCATCGTGACCGACCGCTCGAGCAGCGTGAACAGCACCTGGATGTTTCGCGGGACCGGAACGGGGAGCAGCTGCTGGAACCGTGCGACCGATCGACTCAGCTGTCTGAGAACCGCGTCGATCACTTCGTCGACAATCCACAGCCCGCTCGCGGAGAGGAAGTTTTCGCTGACCTGTTCGACGCCGTAGCGGATCTGGTTTTCGGGGACGTCGTCCGTCTCGACGGCGGTCGCGATGACGGCGATGTGGCCGGCGTTCACCATGTAGAGGACGTATCGCTGTATCAGCCGCCAGACGAACGCGAACACGGCGAGAGCGACGAACATGGCGGCTGCGACGATCAGCAAACTTACCCCGCCGCCAGCCCAGAGGAATCGAACCACGAGCCACAGCGCGAGTCCGAAGTAGACCACGCCGAGGAGTGCGAACAGGACGCCGATGCCGAACTGCAGGAGAACGTACGGCCAGGTCTTCCTGTAGACGCTGGTCGCCTTCCTGAAGTGAAGTACCATACGACGGTTGGCTGCGTTTTCGTACATAAACTCGAGGACGGTGGCGCCGCCGACACGCCAGTGTTCGACCGGACTGACCACGGCTGCGGGTCGGCTCGGCGGGCGACTGTCGAGCGCTCGAGGCTCGCTCGAGGAGCCCGTTCGACGGGCGCTCGAGTAACTCCGGAACCGGTCACCGACCGAAAGAGAAAGGGATTAAGAGCCTCTGGACGAACGATGGGACATGGCAATCAAACCGGCCTACGTCAAGAAGACCGGGAACGTCCTCCTGGAACGGTACCCGGACGCGTTCACGACCGACTTCGAACAGAACAAAGAGAGCGTCAACAAGCTCACGAACGTCGAATCGAAAGGCGTCCGAAATCGGATCGCCGGCTACGTCACCCGCAAGAAGAGTTCGCAGGCAGCAGCGTAAATCGGTCCTTCTACTCGAGTTCGTTTCCCGTCAGCCACAGCGCCGACAGCTCCCCGAGAGATCCGGAGAGCGACGACAGCGATGACACTCGAATCGATTCGATCCAGTAGAACCCTAGACCGCGTGATCAGTTGTCGAACCCAGGCTCCATGTACGCCGCCATGACGAGGGCGGTGATGGCGACGAGTACCGCGAGCATGAACCCGACGAGGCCGGACAGCATCGAGAGTTCGGTCCCGGCAACCGGCAGCGTCGACTCCTGATAGCCCGTCCAGAGGAAGGCCACGCTGGCCAGGAGCGCGAGGACGCCGACGCCCGTCGAGGCGATGCTGAACGGCGATTTGAACAGGCCGATGTCGTCGGAGCTCGTGGTCGAGGCCGTCATTTCGACCACCCCTGGTCGTCGACGACCAGTCGCCGATCCGGTTCCGTTGCGTGACGTTCGTGTTGCATTGGTCACTAGATACCACCCCGGTTTCTTAATCCCTTCTATGCAGGGTCTTCTTGTAGAGTGGCCACGTCGACGGCAGACGACCGGTGTAGAACCGACCGGATCGACACAAATCCAAACGGTTTTGCGGGCCCACGACCGAGTGGCGGAAAATGGCAGTACGAGTTGGCGTACTCGGTGCGACCGGCGCCGTCGGACAGCGACTGATTCAGCTCCTCGAGCCCCACCCCGACTTCGAGATCGCGGCGTTGACCGCGAGCGAGTCGAGCGCCGGCAAGACGTATCGACAGGCGGCCAAGTGGCGCGTCGACAGCCCCATCCCTGCGGACGTCGCCGAGATGACCGTCACGGCGACCGACCCCGAAGCGGTCCCGGGCGACGTCGACCTCCTCTTTTCGTCGCTCCCCTCGAGCATCGGTGCCGAGGTCGAACCCGACTTCTGCGAGGCGGGCTACGTCGTCTCCTCGAACTCCTCGAACGCCCGGATGGCCGAGGACGTCCCCCTCGTCGTTCCCGAGGTCAACGCCGACCACCTCGACTTGCTCGAGGTCCAGCGCGACGAGCGCGGCTGGGACGGCGCCCTCGTCAAGAACCCCAACTGCTCGACGATCACGTTCGTCCCGACGCTCGCCGCCCTCGAGGAGTTCGGCCTCCAGCGGGTCCACGTCGCGACCCTGCAGGCCGTCTCCGGCGCCGGCTACGACGGCGTCAGTTCGATGGAGATCATCGACAACGCCATCCCCTACATCGGCGGCGAAGAGGACAAACTCGAGACCGAGTCAAAGAAGCTGCTGGGGACGTTCGACGGCGCGGCACTCGACCTCCACGACGTCGAGGTCGGCGCCTCCTGTAACCGCATCCCGACGATCGACGGCCACCTCGAGAACGTCTTCGTCGAGACCGAAGCCGACCTGAGCCCCGAGGACGCCGCCGAGGCCATGCGCGAGTACCCCGGCCTCGACCTGCCCTCCTCGCCCGACCCGCTCATCGAGGTCTTCGAGGACCCCGACCGCCCACAGCCGCGACTCGACCGTACCCTCGGCGACGGCATGACGATCTCCGCCGGCGGTATCCGCGAGTCGACGTTCGGCCTCCAGTACAACTGCCTCGCCCACAACACGATGCGCGGCGCCGCCGGCGCGAGCGTCCTCAACGGCGAACTGCTGCTCGAGAACGGCTACCTCTAGAGGCCGCGTTCCGCTGCGTCGGTTTTTCTGTCACACGTCCTTCCAGCGACTGCGCTGGCACTCGCTCCACCGGCGGCTGCGCTGGCCGATGACACGCCTACGCGCGCCGTCGAAATCCGACCGAGCCGATCCGACTGATACGGACTCCTGTGAGTCATCTCCGGCGCAACCGCAACCTGAGCGGCGGTTTCGCCGGTACATCGGTACAGCACTCAGTATGAGACGACGTCGCCGGGAGTCGGTGCGTCGGTACCCACACGATTTGGCGGTGTGTACTAATCCACTCGGCACTGACGGTGGCTCATGTTGCCCGTCATCTCGGATCCGGAATCGCTGCAGTCGTCGACGTCACCCTCGAGCGACGACGCGGCGTCGCTGCTGTCGGATCCGCGGTATCGGAGGATCCTCCGGCGGCTCGAGACGACCACACCGACGTCGGTCGTCGACCTCGCCGACCACCTCGCGCTCGAGGAGGCGGACGGCGAGCGAGCCCGCATCGCCGAACTGGGGGACGCACTTATCGGAACTCGTCGGCGCGTCCGACTCTCGCTTCGACACGCCCACCTCCCGGCGCTCGCCGACGCCGGCCTCGTCCACTTCGACCCCGCGTCGAACCTCGTCTCGCTTTCCGATCCGGGGGCCGACCGCCTCGCTCGAGCGATCTCGATCGATGAGTGCGAAAACCAGTCCGCTCGAGCCGACGGTGGCGAGTCACTGACGCAGTAGCCCGTCAGCAGACGGAGCGAACCCTCGAGTCGGTTCGTCACCAGTCGGTTCGTCGATTTCCGCTGGGTAGCCTACCGCTCTCTCGACGTCGTCACTTGGGAAGCGAGACGACCGGAACTTTCGCCTCCCTGACCAGCCGGCGAGCCACGTCGCCGGTCAGCAACTCGGCGATACGGTTCCCCTTCCGGGGGTTGAAAACGACAGCGTCCGCCTCGCGCTCTTTGGCCGCCTCGAAGATGGTCTCGACGACGTCCGTGCCGAACAGCGTCGCCGTCTCGACGGTCGCCGGCGAGTCCGCGAGCGCCTCGCGGCCGCGCTCGTAGATCTCTTCTGCGTACTCCTTGCGCCGCTCCATGGGTGCTTTGTCGATCGTGCCCCCGCCTTTCTCGATCACGTTGATCAGGACGACGGTGCTCGAGGGCTCGAGATACGGTGCGAGCGCCCTACCAGTTCGCTCGCCGTCGTCCGGATCGGCGAGCGGGACGATCACGGTGTCGTCGAACGTGAGCGTCATCGGAGTTCCCCCGCTCGCGCCGTCGGTTCGGCGGTCGATACGACAGCACGCCCGCGAGCGTCGAAGCCTCGGTACTGGTTCATACGCGCCCTTGGAGACAGACCATCAAAAAAGTACACACGGGCGTGGCGATTGCCGACTCGTCTGCCGGCCACCGTCAGCTCGAGTCGAACGGCTCCCCGTCCGTCTCATACGGATTGTTACAACGTTTTACCGGTGATCGCTCCGACGGGGCAGCGGTCATCAATAACGAATTGTAACAGATCGTATCAGGGGACGATCTGATTCTCGAGGGACGCGTTCGGCCCCTCCTCGTCCACTCGGTGGACGTTCGCGGCGACGATGTCGGCCAGCCGATCGTAGTACTTCGGCGTGTGGCCGGCGTTGTGCGGCGTAATCTGGACGTTCCCGAGCTTCCACAGCGGGTGGTCTTCCGGAAGCGGTTCCGGATCGGTCACGTCGAGCGACGCGCCACGAATCTGGCCGGAGCGCAGTGCCGTGAGCAACGCGTCCGTATCGACGACCGGGCCGCGAGCCACGTTCACGATCACCGACTCCGGGTCGAGAGTCGTCAGCGCCGCATCGTCGACGAGCCCGCGGGTCGTCTCGGTGAGCGGACAGGCGAGCACGAGGTAGTCCGTCCGGGCGAGCGCGCCGTGGAACGCGTCGCGGTCGAAGCCGACCACCTCGTCCGTCGGACCGCCCTTCTCGGGCGAGTACCGGACGCCGATCGTTTCGACGCCGAACGGCTCCAGACGCTCGGCGACCGCCGTCCCGATCGCACCCAGGCCGGCGATCGTGACCGTCGAGCCCTGCAGCTCGTGGGCCTTGTAGTGGCGCCACTCCCGACGGCGCTGTCTGCGGGCGGCGACGTGAAACCGCCGCGTGAAGTGCAAGATCGATCCGAGGACGTGCTCGCCCATGTTCGGCCCGTGGACGCCGGAGGCGTTCGTCACGGTGACGCCACGGTCCTCGAGTGCGTCCATCGGAAGGTGGTCAGTCCCGGCATAGGCACACGCAAACACCTCGAGGTTCTCGGCGGCCTCGAGGAGGTCGTCCTCGAGCGTCATGCCGGTGACGCACTGCGCAGTGCGGATCGCTTCGCGCTCCTCGGCCGGCGTTCGTGCGAGATCGACCGTGTGATCCGGCAGTCGGTCGCGGATCGCCTCGACGTACCGTTCGACCGGCACGCCGTGGGTTCCCCGCCGCAGGACGAGGACGTCCGTCGAATCGTCGTCCAACTGCTCCCGCCCGGACTCGTCGGCATCGTGTTCCGTCATGTACGGGTGCTTGATCGACGCGATCAAAAACGTTCGTCTCCCGGCTCCCGGCCAGTCGCCACCGATTCCAGGCCCGAAATGCAGGCAGTTTAATACGGGCCGCTGAGTCCACAGAGAATATGGAACGCGTAGACGTCGCGATCGTCGGTGGTGGTCCCGCAGGTACGTCCGCGGCGGAACGGGCCGCTTCCCACGGCGCCGAGACGGTCCTGTTCGAACAGGGTGTCCCCCGGGAGGACCGCGACGCACTCGGGCCGGACTCGACCGACGCAGCCGGCATGCTCGACTACTGGATCGACATCATGGACTTCGACTACCGGGAGATTCCCGACGACGTGATCCACCGGGAACTCGAGGCCACCGAATTCATCGGTCCGTCGTCCGCCCTCGAGCTGACGACGACGGGGATCGACGCCAGCTACCCCAACTTCGGCTACACCTTTCACCGGACGCGAATGGACGACTGGCTCCACGAACGTGCGACCGACGCCGGAGCGGAGATTCGCATCGGAACCAGTGTCACCGACCTCGAGACGGACCTCCGGGCCTCGAGTCCGAAGGGGCCGACCCACACGCTCACCCTCTCGAACGGCGACCAGCTCGAAGCCCAGTACGTCGTCCTCGCCGACGGCCCACAGCGTCGCGTGACCCTCGACGCACTCGATCAGTTCACGCCACCCGGACGAAGCATCTCGACTCACCTCTCGCCACCCGAAGCCAACCACATCGCCTACCAGGAGTACCGCGAGTTCCCCCCGGAGCTGTTCGAGGAGTTCGAGGACCGGCTCAAGTTCTGGTGGGGGTACATCCCCGGCGAGACCGCCTACCCCTGGGTCTTCCCCAACGACGGCACCGTCGCCCGCGTCGGGCTCACGATGCCGATCGCCATGCGCCTCGAGGACGTCGAGGACCCGGACTCGTACGTTCTCCTGGACCACGACGACGAGACGCTCCCGTCCGGCGCCGAGTACATCAGCCGCCTGCTCGAACGCGAGTACGGCGACGAGTACGACGTCGAGGAGGACATCCCGATCGTCGAGGACCGCGGCAAATCGAAGGGGACGGAGACCTACCCGATCTCGTCGACCCGACCGATCGACTCCCCCGTCGGCGCAAACATCGCCGTCGCTGGCGGTGCGATGGGGACCACCTCGGCGTTCCACGAGGGGGGCTACCACGTCGCCGTCCGCACCGGGAAGATCGCCGGCCGACTCGCCGCGACGGACTCGCTCGAGCACTACAACGAACTCTGGAAACGAGCGATCGGCGACGAGATCCTGCGCAACGTCGCCTTCGCCGACATCGTCGACGACTACACGCCCGACGACTGGGACTGGGCGTTCGACGTCGTCACCGACATGCAAGCTGACGGCGCCGACACCGCCTTGCTCTCGAAACGGTACTCCGCAGGACTCGACGCGCTGAAGATTCTGGCAGGGTACAAGAAGCGAAAGTACCGCTATCGCAACGGCAACTACGTCCAGTTCACCGAAGACCAGTATCTCTACTGACCTCGGTCTTCGACGCCAGCCGCGGATCGTCTGTGAAATCGGGACGCTGGATCGCGTTCCCCCTTCGTCCGTTCTCGTTTCGGAGTGCTATCGCCATCGCAGGTCCCTCGACCAACGCTCGCGACGAAACTCAGCGACCCGAAAGCCGCTTCGGAGAATTCGGCCGGCGAACCCCTCTGGCTCGGGTATATCTCCAAACTGCCCAAAGTATTATGATTTATCTGTCTAGATAGCCGTGTATGTCATCACGTCGCTCGCCACAGTCTCTCGTCGGACTTCGCGACGAGGTCGACGAGCAGGAACTGATCGAGCGTATCGGGCTCGACGAGGACGAGATCGAGTGGCGAAAGGAGTTCGTCGGCTTCGACGAGCGCGACCGGAACCGGCTCGCCGAACTCACCCCCCTGTTCGACTCGGTCGCCGACGACTTCGCGACGACGTTCTACGACCACTTACAGTCGTTCGACGAGAGCCGTGCCATCCTCGCACAATCGAGCCGGTCGCTCGAGGAGCTCGAATCGACCCAGTCGGAGTACCTCCGAAGCCTCGGCGACTACGCCTCCGACGAAGGCGAAGACTCCGGCTACGGGATCGGTTACTTTCGGCAACGTGCAGTTATCGGCACACTCCACAGCATGCTGGGGATGCCGGCCAAACAGTACATCGGCAGCTACGCGCGCTACCACGAGCGGCTCCTGACGGAACTGTTCGAGCGGTTCGTCGCCGACCTCGAGGACGACCTCGACGACGACGCCCACGAACTGGTCTCTACCCGGGCAACCGAGACGCTCGAAGACGCCCTCGCGACGATGCGACTCACGAACCTCGACCTGCAGGTAGCGATGGACACCTACCACCAGAGCGAGTCCAGAAGCGTCTGGATCAACGCGCTCAACGAGATGATCAACCCAGTCCTCGTTATCGACGGGAACGGCGACGTCGTCGTCTACAACGAGGCGATGGCGGAACTGACCGGCGTCCCCGAAGCGCGAGCGAAGGAACTGGAACTGTGGGAGCTGTTTCGGACCGACGAAACCCACGGCACGAGAGAAACAGTCATCGAACGCGTCCTCGAGACCGAAGAGCCGATCCGCGAACTCGACCTCGAAGTGCTGAACCACCGCGACGAGACGCTCGACGTCGTGCTCTCGAACGCCCCGATGTACGACGACACAGGCAATCTGATGGGAGCCGTCTCGGTCATCCGCGACGTCACCGAACTCCGCGAAAAAGAGCGAGCGCTCGCAGAAACCCGCGCCCGCGTGACGAACGAAGTCGGCTCCCTCGCGACCCAGCAGGAGGCGACCGCACGGGAGATCACCGAAACGATGGCCGACCTCGAGTCACGTGCGGACGAGCAGACAGCGATGGCCGAGGAGATGCGCGACGAACTCCAGGACTACAGCGCAAGCGTCGAGGAAGTCGCTGCGAGTGCAGAAGAAGTCACGAGCGCCGCCGAACAGTCGAAGCGAACGGCCGAAGACGGTCTGGAAGCGAGTACCGAAGCGAAAGCGGCGGTCGAGGACGTCGTCGAGACGGCCGACGAGCTACTGGAGACCGCGACGAGCCTGCACGACCGGATGGACGAGATCGACGAGATCGTCGACGTGATTAGCGAGGTCGCAGACCAGACCAACATTCTGGCGCTCAACGCCAACATTGAGGCCGCCCACGCCGGCGACGCCGGTGACGGGTTCGCCGTCGTCGCCGACGAAGTCCAGTCGCTGGCCTCCGAAACGAAAGCCCATACCAAAGAGATAACCCGCCGGATCGAAGACGCCCAGAAACAGACCGACCGGACCGTTGACGCGGCTCGCGAGACCAACGAGATCGTCGACACCGCGAGCGACGACATCGACGATGCGCTCGAGTCCCTCGCAGATATCGCGTCCACCGTCGACGAAGCCGCGACCGGCGTCGAGGAGATCGCTGCCGCCAACGACGAGCAGGTCGACAGCGTCGACGAGATGGTCTCGATGGCCGACGGCTACGCCGACCACTCCGAAGCCGCACTCGAGGCAGCCGAAGCGACGGCCGAACTCGTCGACGAACAGTTGCGAATGGCACACCGGATCCGCGAACAGATCGAGAGTTTCGGCGACGAGTCCGCCGACTGATCCACCGGCGACACCAGCCGAGACGGACAGCAGCCCCACCTGACGGCTGCCGGTCGATCGGTGATGGAAACCGTTTCAGTCGTACTACAAATCGGACCAGCTCGTCGGATTTTCGACAGGCACACACTTCGGTCGTAGGAGCGTCGTCATCGCACTCGACTCCCCGCTCGTCCCGGGACTGAAAACGTTAAACGACTCCCACTCGTACCTAAACTGCGTGCCTCTAGTCCCCGTCCGAGTTTACCCATTCGGGTGCGATGACGGAACGGCGAACCCGGGCACGCTACACTACTGACCTGGGGACCGGTTCTGTCCCCCGCCCGGCACGAGGGTTAGCCAGCTGACACGGCATGCCGCCACGGGATGAGGCTGGACGTTAGTGTTCCGGGTGACACTTCCACCGGTTCGACACCGGACGGACTTCTCAGTCTATCGTACTATAGTAGCCACCCAGTCACACGCCGGTCGTACTCGAGCGCCCAGTACAGGTTGGACTGGGCGTTGATTTGCGATCGGGTGTGCAGTGCCGTGGCTACTATGTTTCGCTCCGTGACCTGTCAGCGGTACAGGTCGAACCGTCGACGAAAGCTGACCCCAGAGACAGTGCCGCTCGCGGATCCTATCGAAACCAGCGTCCAGCTCGTGGCAGATTCGTACTACCGCTCCATCCGGACAATGAGGGGTCGTTTCCGACCCGATCGCGAACACCTACGGTCGGACCGGGACATCGAGACAGCAGCCCGTATCAGTCACCGTCGGTCGATACTGACGAATCGGCCAGTCCGTTCTCGAAGGTCCTGGCACGCGCTATAGTAACAACTGCAACGATTTATACACTGATCGCCGAACCGTCTGGCGATCAGGTGTGCACTGACTTGCAGTGGCTACTATAGTGTCTCTCGAAGCTCGTCGAACTGGCTCCCAGTCGTTACCAGCTTCCGGGTTTCGTCGTACTCGACGACGTCGTGAGCCGCCAACCGCGGGAGGTGATTGTGAAGTAACGTCGCTTTGACCGTCCCCAGGTCTTCCGGCTCGAGTTGGGCAGCCGCCTCACGGTCGGCGATTCGGCGGGCAAGTTGCTCGACGGAGAGACGACCGTGCTCCTCGATGGCGTAAAGAGCGTGCCGACGGCGGGCACTAGATAACAGATCGTATACAGCATCGATCCACGTGACAGCGCCGTCCATCATAGTTCGTTCTTTTTATACGAACCAATAACTTCACTCCCAAACATATTTGGAACTGCCGTTCCGGAAACCGGCTTTTACTATACAACGAACGGGTGACGAACTGTTCAGCGAGCGCTCTCGAGTATGAAAATACGAACGGCCCCCAGAGCGAATGCTCTGGAGGCCGAATTCGATATGAGTAGTCGGCGGCGAATCCACGTTCCCGGAGGGTCTCCCACTCCAGTACTTGCCGATACGCGGGCGAGCTTATCTTCCGTGTTCGGGATGGGTACGGGAGGTCCCTCGCCGCTCTGGCCGCCGTAACGCCGATCGACGGACTCGAACCGTCGCGCAGACCATCATCGGTCAGTCTGATACCGTGTGTATGTGTAGTCCAGTTTGCGTCTGGACCCGTTCGCGGGTCCGATCCAAATGCGTTGTAGTTATGAGTGTGTGGCTTGGCCGGTTAGTGCTCGCGGGCTCAACGTCTCGTTGCCTCGACGCGTACACCCCGAGTCTATCGAACTCGTCTTCTACGAGTGGCCTCGGTGGTTCCTCTTTTCCAGGTGGGTTTCCGGCTTAGATGCGTTCAGCCGTTACCCCGTGGTGCGTGGCTGCCCGGCACGTGCCTTCTCAGACAACCGGTACACCAGTGGCACCCATTCGGAGTTCCTCTCGTACTATACGAACGTTCCCGTCAGGAACCAATAACACCCCCAATAGATAGCAGCCGACCTGTCTCACGACGGTCTAAACCCAGCTCACGACCTCCTTTAATAGGCGAACAACCTCACCCTTGCCCGCTTCTGCAC
>LKMK01000167.1 GCA_001563805.1 Natrialbaceae archaeon B1-Br10_E2g2 | reverse complement strand
GGCTCGACGCCCGGCTCGCAGATGCCACGGTGCCGGTCGTCGTCTCCCACCACAACCCGATCCCGCTCGTTCGCGATCCGCTCTGTCTAACCGAGCCGTGGCGGACGTTCACCCTCGTGGGCCGGGACCGGTTACGGATCGTTCTCGACGACCACGACGTCCCGCTCGTACTGAGCGGCCACCACCACCTGCCGTCGCTGATCGACGACGACGGGCTCCGACAGCTCGTCACCCCCGCGATGGCGACGTACCCGCAAGCCTACTGCGTACTCGAGGCGGACGCCACCGGGACCAGCATCTGGTTACACTCACACGCCGGGCCGCAAGGTCGAGCCGAGGCCCGCACGCTGGCCCGCGAGGCAAACCCGTTCCGTCGAACGCTCCTCGAGTTCACCGAGAAGACCCTCGAGGACGCACCCGTCCTGTACGAGGGAGCCCGCTCCGATCTCGTTCCGATCGACGAGTAAGGTTGCCGAGTCACCCGCCAGTCTGTTACGTCGTCGTCTCTTCCGCGGACTGATACGGATTCCTGTACCGATTTGCCGGCGCAACCGCGACCCGGGCGGCGGTTGCGCCGGAACTGACGTACAGTAAACCGTATGAGCGACGCTATCGATATTGGATCAGTGTTCGAGAAACCGTTCACCGATCCTCGTCCTGGAATCCGCCGAGACGGCCGAAGTCGACCCCGCGATCCGAGCCGATGACCTGCATCCACTGCTCGTGGACGTCGACGGACGTCGACGACTCGCCGCGGGCCCGTTCGTAGGTTCCGTCCGACTGCATCACCCACCTGTTCTCGGTGTCCTGAGCCAGCGCCTCGAGGATGGTTTCGAGTCGGTCAACGAGTCGCGGATCGTCGATCGGCGCGATCGTCTCGACTCTGTTGTCGAGATTTCGCGTCATCCAGTCGGCCGAGCCGATGAAGTACCGGCCCTCGCCGCCGGCCCGGAAGGAGTAGATACGCGAGTGTTCGAGAAACCGACCGACGATGCTGTGAACGGTTACGGTTTCGCTGACTCCCTCGAGGCCGGGTCGAAGCCGGCAGATGTCCCGGACGAAGAGGTCGATCTCGACGCCGGCGATAGACGCCTCGTACAGTTCGCGGACGATTTCGGGATCCTCCAGTCGGTTCATCTTGGCGACGATCCGGGCTTCCTCGCCCGCTCTCGCTCGCTCGGCCTCCGCGCGGATCAGGTCGACGAATCGCTCGCGCATGTTCCCCGGTGCGATCAGGAGCGTGCGGTACTCGCTGTGCATCGAGTGGCCGGTGAAGTAGTTGAACAGCTTCACGAGATCCTGGCCGACGTCGCGGTCGGCGGTGAACAGTCCCAGGTCCTCGTACTGCTTTGCCGTCTCGGAGTGGTAGTTGCCCGTGCCGACGTGAGAGTAGAGGCGAACGCCGTCGCCCTCGCGTCTGACGACCAGCGACGTCTTCGCGTGGGTCTTGTAGCCGATCGTGCCGTAGGCGACGTGGATGCCCGCTTCCTCGAGGCGTTTTGCCCACTCGAGGTTGTTCTTCTCGTCGAACCGGGCTTTCAGTTCGACGATGACTGCGACCTGCTTGCCGTTCCGAGCCGCCTGGATGAGCGTCTCGATGACGCGGGAGTCGCTCGCGGTTCGGTAGATCGCCGCCTTGATCGCCAGCACGTCCGGGTCGTTGGCGGCCGCTTCGAGGAACCGCTGGACGGTCCCCTCGAACGAGTGGTACGGGTGATGGACGAGCACGTCCTCCCGCCGGATCACGTCGAAGAGGTCCGCATCCGTCTCGCAGGGCTCGAAACGGGGATGTGGGCGTGGCGTCCACGGTGGCAGGCGAAGGTCCGGTCGCTCCAGTGCGACTAGCTGTTCGAAATCCCGGAACTCGAGCGGGCCGTCGAGCCGGAACACCTCCCGTTCGTCGAGTTCGAGTTCCCGCGTGAGAACGTCGAGAATCCGATCGGGAGCGTCGGGTTCGATCTCGAGGCGGACCGTCGTCGCGAACCGCCGCTCCTCGATCACTTCCTCGATCATCTCGGTCAGGTCCTCGGCGACCGCCTCGTTGCGCCCTACCGCTGCAGACCGGGTCACGCGAAAGAGCGCCGTCTCGACCACTTCGACGTCCGGAAAGACCAGATCGAGGTTCGATCGAACGACGTCCTCGAGCGGAACGTACCGGTCTCGCTCGCCGATCCGGACGAACCGATCCTGATTTCGAGGGATCTTGACCCGCGAGAACGTCACGTCGGCGCCGGCGTCCGCTCGCGTCAGGATGGCCAGCGACAGGCTCTGATTCGAGATGAACGGAAACGGGTGAGCCGGATCGAATGTCAGCGGCGTCAGCGTCGGAAGGATCGACGTCTCGAACCGGTCGCGGAGCTCGCTCCGCTCGGTCTCCGAGAGGTCCGCCGACGAGACGACGTGAATGCCCGCCTCGTCCAGCGCGGGACGGATTGTCTCGCGGTAACACTGGTGTTGGCGCTCGAGAAGCGATCGCGTCCGCTCGAGAACCGCCTCCCACTGTTCGGACGGGGTTCGTCCGTCGGGGGTCTCGTCAGTGACCCCGGCGGCGATCTGCTGTTTCAGACCGCCGACTCGCTTGCGGAAGAACTCGTCGACGTTTCCGGTGAAAATCGCGAGGAACTTGACGCGCTCGAGGAGCGGTAACGCCTCGTCGACCGCCTGCTCGAGGACCCGACGCTGGAACGCGAGTTCGCTGAGTTCCCGGTTGAGGTAGTAGGTGGGCTCCGTCAGGTCCACCGCCCGATCCAGCGAGTCGCCGTCTTTCTCGGGGGACGCGGCCGCTCCCCGCTTACAGTCGCTGGCGTCGGACTCGGGTGCGTCGCCCGACCCATCAGCCGCTTTAGTAGCAGCATCGTCGAAGTGGTACTTGGCCGCTTCCGAGGGGGGCGTCGGTTCGTCGGAATCCGTCCTGCTCGAGTCGCCGTGGTCGAGTGACTCGCGTTCTCCCATCGGCTGTCGTTATCGTGACGCGGTCGAGACGATTTTCTCTTCCGAGCGCGACAGGTGCGTCTCCGTCGAGACGCTCACGAACCGTTCGCGACGGACGTCGTAGGCAGTCAGCGACCCGCCGTAGACACAGCCGGTGTCGAGGCCGACAGCCCACTCGGTCTCGAGTGGATCGTCCAGGACGGTGTGTCCGAAGAAGACCCGCGGCGGGCCCTCGTAAGCGTCGAACCAGAACGGTCCGTCGTAGCCGGAGCCGGCGGGGGCTCGCATCGTTAGTACGTCCTCACCGGAGTGGCCAACGAGCGGGCGGCTGGGATCGACGCCGCCGTGGACGACGAGGGCGCCGTCCCAGGAGATGGCGTGCGGCAGAGATTCGAGGTATCGGTGGTGGGTCGACTCGAGCGACGAGAGCGACTTCTCGCCGTCGAGCAGTTTCTGTTCGTTGTTCCCCCGAATCGACCGCAGGTTCGGCGATGACTCGACCCGCTCGAGGACGGCCCGGCTGTCCGGGCCTTTCCGGACGAGGTCGCCGGCGAAGATCCCCAGGTCGTCGTCGCCCAGCTCGAGGGTCGCGAGCAGTTCCTCGAGGGCGTCGGGACAGCCGTGGACGTCGCCGATAACGTAGACGTCGTCGTAGTTGGACAGGTCGATCCGGAGGTGTTCGAACGGTACTGCGCCGTCGACGACAGGAACAGCGGTAGTCACGTGTTACTCATCAGGTCCCACGATAGTTCGGAGGTAAGTCGTTTATATGTGTGATACTGTTGGCTACGTAGCCGTACGTACCGTCAGCACACCGGGTCCAGTGGTAGCGTACCTGTCGAACGTGAATCGAGTCCCCGGAGAGACGGGTGATCGACGAGAACGGACTTGCCAGCTATCGAGACGGAGAGTACGGTCCCTGACATCCTCCACACGGCTAAAGCCGATGGGCTTTCGCCTCGCTACCGCTGGTAAAGAGACGGCACCAGCAGTTCGGCGCTAGGGACCGACAGGCCGATGAGTGCCCTCGATGTCGGCTGCTCTCTGACCGCACGCACGGATCCGTCGATAGGGTGTGAAGTACCTCGGGGACAAGCCCCGAGGCACTCGCCCTGTTCTACCTGTAGAACCGTGCGCTCGATCACGATTCGAAGAAGCGTCCCTCTCGATCAGCAGTACTCGAGCAACTCCTCGAGCGAGTCGATCTCGAGGTAACCGTCGACGGTTGGCTCGAGCGTCTCGTTGTGCGGTCGTCGGATCAGAACCGGGACGAGTCCCGCGTTCTGGGCGGCGAGCAGGTCCGTCTCGCGGTCGCCGACGTAGATCCCGCTGTCGAGTCCAAAGGTATCGAGGGCAGCCTCGATGTAGTACGGCTCCGGTTTCCGTCGCCGGAATCCCTCGACGCCGAGGTCGCGGCCGCGGACGAACGAGAACGCCTCGATGCCGAAGTGCTCGACGACGAACGAGACCGTCGGATCGTAGTTGTTACTGACCAGCCCGATCGGGTGCGCTCGCTCGAGTTCGTCGAGAACGTCGACGTCGGGGTAGAGACCGCGGGCGCCGCCTCGAATGCGTTCGATCGACCGCTTGGCGCTGTACTCCTCGCGGAGGGCGTAGAACTCCGTCGGCTCGAGGCCGAGTTCTTCGCAGGTCCTCGCGAACGTCTCGGTGTACTCGTAGGTCTCCAGTGCAGCCAGCGACTCGAGGGGAGCCTCGAGGTCGAGGTCGACGACGACGTCGTGGAGCGCGCGGGTGTGGACTTCGGGGTCGGTTTCGTACCCCTCGAGGATGACGCCGTCCATGTCGAACAGCAGCGCCTGTTCACCGTCCGGTTCGATCGTCGGTTCACTCGTCGCGTTTCGTGTGGATTTCGTGGTCATCGGTGTGAATTGTGTGTATAGTCGTGGTCGTGATCTCAGCCGGGACAGCCGCAGTCGGCTTCGTCGTCCGTTGCAGCTGCGAGCTCTCCCGTCGCGTCGGGATCGCCCGTTGCGTCGATATCGTCCGTCGCATCGGGGCCACCACTCGTCGTGGGGGCGTCGCTCGATTCATCAGTGGCCACTGAATCGTCCCGCTCGTCCGACGTCGCCGTCCGGGCGGGTTCCGTGGCTGATTCGTCCGCGCGGTCGTTCTGGCGGGCGCTTCCGTATCCTGCCACGCCGAGCGCGAGTGCGGAGCCGATCGTCGCAAGCACCGATCGTCTCGAGGTGAGCCGGTCGATCGACGCCATCGTCAGCGCACCACCGCTCGAGCCCGTGCGGAGATCGTCTCGCTCAGGAGGACGATACCGAGGATGGCGATCAGTATCATCAGGACGGACGACCACCGGAAGGCGTCGACTGAGTTGAACAGCTGGACACCGATCCCGCCGGCCCCAACTGCGCCGAGGATCGTCGCGCTCCGGACGTTGATGTCCCACCGATAGACGCCGATCCCGACCAGTGCGGGCTTGATCTGGGGGATGACGCTGTAGAGCAGGACCTGGAACGAGGAGGCCCTGGTCGCGCGGATCGCCTCGACCTGATCGAACTCGATCTCCTCGATCTCTTCGCCGAGGAGTTTGGCGACGAAGCCGATCGATCGGACGGCGATCGCGACCATGCCGGCGAACGCGCCGGGGCCGAGCATGACGACGAAGACGAGCGCCCAGATGACGACGTGGACGGACCGGCTAACGGTGACGATCAGCTTTCCGATCGCGTACGTCACCCGGTTCGGTGTCGTGTTCTCGGCGGCGAGGAAGGCTACCGGGAGCGAGGCGGCGACGGCGAGTATCGTGCCGACGACGGCGATGTGGACCGTTTCGATCAGCGGCAGGACGATCTCGGTCGTGTACGCCCAGTTCGGGGGGAACATCCGGACCGCGAGGTCCATCAGTTCCCGCGGCGCCGTCCAGATGTACTGCAAATCGAGGCCCATGTAGAGCCACGAGCCGACGACGGTTCCCATCGCGACGAGAAACGCGGCGATCCGTTTGACGCGCTGTCGCGGTTCGAAGCGGTGCCAGTGACGACCGGATTCCGCGGCCATTACTGGACCCTCCGTCGGATGTACGCGCTGAACAGTTCGCCGGCGAGGACGACGGCGATGATCGAGAGCAGGATCAACGCGGCGAAATCGTACTCGTAGCGTTCGAACGACCGCAACAGCAACGTCCCGATCCCGCCGGCGCCGACGATTCCGATGATCGTCGACGAACGGATGTTGATATCCCAGCGGTACACCGTGAGGCCGATGAACCGCGGGGCGACCTGCGGGACGACGGCGTAGACGAGCGTCTGGAAGCGCGAGGCGCCGGCGGCGTCGATGGCCTCTTTCGCCCCCATGTCGATGTCCTCGATGTCTTCGGCGAACAGCTTCGAGAAGAAGCCGATCGTCAGATAGCTGATCGCGATGATCCCCGCCAGCGGCCCGACGCCGACGGCTTTCACGGCGATGATGGCGATGATGAGTTCGTCGATCGCCCGGGTGATGCTGATGATCCCCCGGTTGAGGTAGTAGATCGGCCGGGGTGCGATGTTCTCTGCGGCGCCGAACGCGATCGGGAGCGAGATCAACACGCCGGTGAACGTCGCGACGAACGCCATCGCGATCGTCTCGCCCATGTAGCCGACGACCCGGTCGACGTTCTCGCTCGCGGTGTTCGGCGGCACCATCGCCTCGAAGAGCAAGACGCCGTTGTTCACGCCGATGATCACCCGCCCGAGGCTGACACCCGACAGCAGGGAGACGAGCGACCACAGGACGAACAGCGTCGCTCCGACGTAGACCGCCCACTTCACCCGGTGGCTCCCGAACGCGGTCGGTCGCTGCCAGGTTCGATCCGGCGGCAGCTCCGAGTGTCCCTCTCCGGTCGCCATCTCAGTCACCCGTGATCGCTGACTGCTCGGAGCGTTCGGTCTCGTCGGTCACCGTATCCGACTCCGCGACCACGCTCAGCGACGAGTTGCCGGCGATCGCCTCGCCGCGGTAGATGACGTCTTTCGCGTTCTCGTCGAGATCCGTCGCCGGACCGTCGAAGACGAGCGCGCCGTCGTGCAAGCCGAGAATGCGATCGGCGTACTCGACGGCCAGGTGGACCTCGTGGATGTTGATCAGGATCGGAATGTCCCGTTCGGCCGCAATCTCCGTGAGTAGTTCCATCACGGCGTGTGAGGTTTCCGGGTCGAGGCTGCTGGTCGGTTCGTCGGCGAGTAAGATCGTCGGCTCCTGGACGACGGCGCGGGCGATGCCGACGCGCTGGCGCTGGCCGCCCGACAGCTCGTCCGCCCGTTTGTTCTCCATCCCGCCCAGGCCGACCGTCTCGAGGACGTCGTAGGCCATTTCGACGTCTTTCTGTGGGAACTTCCGCCGCAGGGCCGCCCAGTTCGAGACGTAGCCGAGTCGGCCAGAGAGGACGTTCTCCATCACGGTGAGCCGTTCGACGAGGTTGTACTCCTGAAACACCATTCCGATGTTCCGACGCGCCGCTTTCATCGCTCCT
>LKMK01000166.1 GCA_001563805.1 Natrialbaceae archaeon B1-Br10_E2g2 | reverse complement strand
TGCTCGGGACGGCCGCGGCGTGGTACCTCTGGTACAAGGGGATGGAGTACGTCGACGCCACCGTCGTCTCGGCGTTCTTCTTCGCGCAGCCGCTCGTCGGGGCGGTCCTCGGCGCGACGCTCCTCGGCGAGTCGCTGGGCTCGCGGTTCGTTCTCGGCGGCGTCGTGATGGCCGCAGGTGTCTTTCTCGTCTCGACGAGTTCCGACGCGTAGCCACCATATGAAGGATAAAGTATACAATCGTCGTTCAAATTGTATTGCACGATGAACTGTCACCGCGTCTCGGCCGGTCTCGCGCTCGTCGCACTCCTCGTGGTGGTGGCCGGCTGTCAGGCGCCTGCAGTTCCGTCTACGGACGGCGCCGACGGAGACCCCGACCCGGAAGCGGTCTTCGAGGGCGCGTTCGTTCACGCCGACGACCTCGAGGCCGTCTCGGGTGAGCGGACGACGTTCGTCTCGGACGGCGAGGCGACCCGAACCGAGCGGGTCGCGGTAGCGGAACGACCCTACGTCGAGTACCGAAGCGAGGTCCGCGAGTCGGACGCGGTCGATCGCGTGGGCGACGTCTACGTCTCGAACGCCACCGGGTCCTGGTGGTACGATCCGGACGCGAACGTCGCGAGCGTCTACGAGGCCGACGACCCCTACGAGAACGAGGACGTGCGCGCGGCTCGAGCCGACGAGGCCGACCGCCAGGTCGAGTTCTACGATCTCGAGTACCGCGGCACCGAGACCGTCGCCGACCGCGAGGCCCACGTCCTCAGCGTCGAAGCTAAAGAGGAGGCCGTCACGGAGGGGCTCTCCGTGCTCGTCGGTGATACGGAGTTCGTCTACGCCCTCGAGACGGTCGACCCGACGGACGAACTCGAGGTCACCGAACAGACGATCTGGATCGACGCCGAGTACGAGTACCCGCTGAAAGAGCGCGTCGTCGCCGAGACGGCCGACGGCGGAACCGCCGAACTGACCGAGCGGTTCGAGACGGTGAGGTTCGAGGACGTCGACGACGGGACGTTCGCGTTCGAGCCACCAGCGAACGCGACGGTCGAAGAATTCGAGTGAGCGGGAGATCGCGGCTCGAAAAGTCTCCGTAAGATCGGACTCGAGGAGTGGTTACGTGAGCCGATTCTAGAGGTGCTTGCGTGGGCCGACTCGGGAAGTACCCGTGAGGACTGACTCGAGAAACGATCTGGAGAGAGGCAAGTCACGCTCGTCCGCCGGCCGACGAGCGCGCTACCACGTCGCGCGGTGGTCCTCGGCGACGCCGAAGACGTTCTCGAGGTCCCTGTCTCCGATCCGGCCCGACCACGTTCCAAGCGGCTGGCGGTACGAAGACGCGAGGAGGCCAACGTCCGTCCCGTCGCGGCGTTCCGCCTCGAGCTCGAGGCGCAGATCGACGGGAACGTCGCCGTCGACGGCGGTCACGCGCCAGTCGGCGTCGACCGCCGGGTCGGAATCGTGTGTGACCCGTCCGACTGCGTACGGTTCGCCGTCGAGCCAGACGACGTTCTCGAGGCCGTCGTTGAAGCCGGCGACGAGGTTGAACCCGACGGGAGCACCGTCGACCGTCCCGACGCCGAACGCCCACCGCCAGCTCGTGGTCCGCGCGAGGAGCCCGTGCGTGTGATCGAGCAGCCCGACGGCGTCGGTGAACGAGTGCCGTTTTCGGCCGAGCGTGACGGTCCCCCTCGCGGTGGTCGTCACCTCCTTCTGCGTCACGTTGCACGCGGCAGGGTGTCCGCCCGCGACGGGGCAGATCGCCGTCACCGCGTCGGCGGGCGGGGCCTCGAGTTGGAGGTCGAGAGCCATCTCGCCGGCCGATCCGGTAATGCGGACCGACTCGCCGACGCGCTCGATCCTGAGCGGGTCCCTGGCGAGGCGCCGGGTAGCGATCCGACCCGCTGTGGGCGTCTCGGAGAGGTCGAGAAGCGGTCCCGGCACGACCCGGGAAACGTCGGCGAGGATCGCCTTTCGGTTGCGGTCGGCCAGCCAGCAAAAGACGGTACCGACCGGTCCGGCGTCGACGATCGCCCCGCCGACGGCCAGCCGATCGTCGGCGACGCAGAACCACTGCCAGTGTTTCTCCCGGAGCCACTGGTCGAATCTGCCGATCCCGCGCTCGCGAGCCTCGAGCCTCGTCCACTCACACGCCCCGCGATAGGTTCCGAACGCGGGCTCGCCGTCGACGATCGGGGTCGGCGGCGCGGGCTCGAGGTCGCGGTCGGCCATCACTCGGCCGGCTGTGGGACGCTCGCGGAACCGCCGAGCGCGAGGCCGCCCTCGAGCGTGCGAACGGGATACGGGATGTCGATGCCCTCCTCGTCGAAGCGCTGTTTGACGGCGGTGACGTACTCGCCTCTGATCCGGACGAAGTCGGCGCGGCCGGGGTCGTCGATCCAGAACCGCGACTGGAGGCCCACGTCGGAGTCGCCGAGTTCGGTCAGCCGGACGCTCGGGGCGGGATCGTCGAGGATGTCGGGGTGGCGTTCGGCCTCCTCGACGATGACGTCCGTCGCCTGCTGGATGTCGTCGTCGTAGCCGATCCCGAAGACGAACTTCAGCCGGAGCCGGTCGCCGTCGGTCGGGTTCTTGACGACGCTCTCGGTGAGTTCGGAGTTCGGCACCGTCAGCAGTTCGTTGTCGAACGTTCGAACCCGTGTCACGCGCAGGCTGATGTCCTCGACGACGCCCGAGTGGCCGTCCCACTCGATCCAGTCGCCGATCTTGAACGGTTTGTCGACGTAGATGAAGACGCCAGAGACGAAGTTCGAGATGACGTTCTGCATCGCCAGCCCGATCGCGAGCGCGCCGGCCGCGGCGATGCCGGCCATCGAGACGAGGAAATTGCCGAAGCCGGCGAAGCCGAACGCGATCGCGATCGCGAGGAAAGCGATCCCGAACTGCGTGATCTTCAACAGCGGCAGCTGGGCGTGCCGATCGACCTCGCGGCTGTCGAGCGCCCGACTCACGAGCGGGAGGACGACCGCCCGACCGATCACCCAGATGGCGAGGAAGGCGACGACGAACAGGATGAGTCCTTCCGCGCTGGTAGCGACGGTCTCGGGCAGTCCGGCCCCCTCGAGGGCGGCCCCGATTGGACCGAGCGACCCTGCCTGGAGGGCTGTACCCGCCGGGATCATCGATACAGGACGGCAGTGTGTCCGCGCGTCTCGATCAGCTCGGCGTCGACGCGCTCGGCCAGCTCGGCCGCCTTCTCGTCGGTCGACCCCCCAGCCCGGGCCGCCCGGAGGAGCTTCACCTTCACGAGGTCGTCGTTCGAAAGCTGGTCGTCGAGTTCGTCGACGACGGCGTCGATTCCACTCTTCCCGACCCAGACGGTCACGTCGAGGTCGTGTGCACGGCGCTTGAGTTCCTGTCTGTCCATAACCCGGGATAGCCGGGCCGACGATTTGAATGTTCGCGAAACAGAACGGGAAGGACGTCGCCGCGCCGTCGGGTCGCTCACTCGTCGTAGGGATACCTGGCGTGGGCGCCACAGGAACAGGTGACGACGACGTGGCCGTTCTGGAGCCTGAACCGAGCGTTCTCGCCCGGGAGAAGGTAGGCGTCGCAGTCGTCACAGGTGAAACGTTTGAACGACGTTGGCAGCGAGAGGCGGTTACGTTCGGCGATCCGCCGTGCGAGCCGGACGTAGTACCTGGCCCGGTCGTGGTCGCCGGCTTTCGTCGCCGCTCGAGCGAGCTCCTCGAGCCGGGCGATCCGTTCTGCGGCGACGGTCATGTACGGCCCTTTCGCCGGTTGACGTATTGCTGTTTCGTCCGCGGGTGGCTGGCGCTCGACGGCACGGACCGTCGTCGCCGCGGCTGGACGGGTCGAGACCCGGCTCGAAGATGCCGGACGGCGTTCGAACAGCGCAATACTGTTATACTGCCACGGGTGAACATCAATCGAACTCGATGTATGGATCCGCCTCCGGCACGAACCGCCGCTCCGGCGGCCCCAGTCGCCGAACGATGCTGGCGGCGGCGGGCCTCGGCCTCTCGGTCGCAACCAGCGGCTGCGTTCGAGAGGTCAGAAGCGCCGTCAACCGGAACGATGTCGGTCAGCTCTCGCTGACGATCACGACCCTGCCCGCCGATGGCGACCGTGAGAGCATCCTGCTCGCCCGTGAGATCCGTTCGACGCTCGAGGCGGTCGGAATCGCCGTCGAGATCGAGATGCGCTCCGAAGAGGAGTTCCGTCGCTCGGTCCTCGTCAACAACGACTTCGACGTCTACGTCGGCCAGCATCCCGGTGACGTCGATCCGGACTTCCTCTACGAAACGGTCCACTCACGGTACGCCGAGGAGGCGGGCTGGCAGAACCCGTTCGGCTTCGCTGACCTGACGGTCGACGACCTCCTCGAGGACCAACGCGAAGTCGACGGCGACGAGCGCGAGGAAGCGGTCACCGACGTCCTCGAGACGATCGCGGCCGACGCGCCGTTCGTCCCGATCTGTGCCGCCGACGAGTACCGACTCGCCCGGACGGATCGCGTCGACGGCTGGGGCGACGACCATCCGACCACGCGGCTCGGCTATCTGGGGCTCGAGATGGTCGACGCCGACGCGATTCTCAGGGCGGCGCACACGGACCCGCGGGCGTCCGAGAACCTGAACCCGCTGGCGGTCGAGTATCGAAACTACGGAACGCTCGTGGAGGTGCTCTACGATTCGCTCTCGACGGTCGTCGACGGCGAGTACGAGCCGTGGCTGGCCAACGACTGGACGTTCGACGACGGGACGATGACGGTCACGCTCCGCGAGGACTGTCGATTCCACGACGGGACACCGCTCACCGCCGACGACGTCGCGTTCACGTACCGGTTCCTGGCCGATACGACGCTCGGCGATTCGGCGTTTCCGTCCCCCACGCCGCGATACCGCGGCCACGTTGCCGCTGTCGATGAGATCGACGTCCTCGAAGACCACCGCCTCGAGTTGACCGTCGAGACCGGCGAAGCAGTCGCCGAGCGGGCGCTGTCGGTGCCGATACTCCCGGAGCACGTCTGGCGAGAGCGCGCGAGCGCGGCGTCGGTCCCCGGCGTTCGACTCGCCGAGGGGACCACCGAGGCGGTCGTCACGGACAACCTCCCCGTCGTCGGCAGTGGCCCGTATCAGTTCGACGACCACACGGTCCGCGAGCACGTCACCCTCGAGCGGTACGACGATCACTTTACGCTCCGCGAGGGGGTCGACCTCCCCGAGCCGACCGCGGGCGCCATCCGGATAGGGATCGATCCCCGGAGCACGTCCGCGATCGAACTCGTCGAAAGCGACGACGCCGACGTGACGAGCCTGCCCCTCGAGAGCTACGTGGTCGACGACGTCCTCGAGTCAACTGGCGACGACGTCGCGGTGGTCGAGTCGCCGTCGTGGTCGTTCTACCACCTCGGATTCAACGTCCGCAAGGCGCCGTTTACCAACCCGAACTTCCGGCGGGTCGTCGCCCGACTGGTCGATCAGTCCTGGCTGGTCGAGTCGGTCTTCGACGGGCACGCGCGACCGATCGCGACGCCGGTTTCCGACGAGTGGACGCCCGAGGAACTCGCGTGGGACGGCGAGGATCCCGTCGCCCCCTTCCTGGGCGCTGCCGGCGACGTCGACACGGGGGCGGCCCGAGATGCCTTCGAAGCCGCCGGTTTCCGCTATGCCGACGACGGCACGCTCCGGGTGAGACGCTGATGCTCCTCCAGGTCCTCCTTCAGTTGACGGTCGTCGTGAGCCTCATGATCCTGTTCGGTGTGGGCGTCGTCGTCGGACGGCGTCGGCTCCGCGAGACGCGCCTCGAGTGGCGAACGCGGGTTCGGGCCGCGGCACCGATCACGGCCGTGCTGGCTGGCGTGTTGCTGTTCAACAGCGTCGCACGCGACCTCAGTTACGACGTCGCGTGGCTCGTCGACTGGAACCTGACCTGGCCGATCTACGACCTCGAGGGGCAGTTCATCCTCTGGCTCCAGTCGTACGCGACGCCGTGGGCGACGGCGTACTTCTCGTTCATCTACATCTACGGCTACGTCTTCTTGCTCGTGTTCCCCCTCGTGGCGTACTTCGCGCTGTCGAATACGCGGCCGATGCGGGAGCTGTTGACCGCGTACGCGCTCAACTACGCGCTCGGCTGGCTGCTGTACGCGACCATCGTCGCCTACGGGCCGCGGAACATGCTTCCCGAGGTCGTCGCGTTGCTGTACGACACCTACCCACAGTACCAGCACCTCACTCGGCAGGTCAATCGGAACACGAACGTCTTCCCGTCGCTGCACACCTCGCTCGCGGCGACCGTCACCTTCCTCGCCTGGCGGACGCGTGAGGCCTACCCGATCTGGAACGTCGTCGCAGCCGTCCTCGGCGTCTCCGTGGCGATCTCGACGATGTACCTCGGCATCCACTGGGTGATCGACGTCGTCGCCGGTATCGTCCTCGCGTACGTCAGCGTCGTCCTCGCGGGCCACCTCGTCGGCCGCTGGTCGCTGCGCTCGCTCCGTGGCGGTCGGTAACCCAGGGACGGGACGTCGCCGTTACAGTTCTTCGAGCGATCGGAGCTTCTGCTCGACGGCCGGCGGCGCGGCGCTCGGCCCGTCGCGGACGCGGTGGTCGGGGAGCAACAGCGGTGCAGGGTTCTCGTCGAGCGCCGTCCTGACCAGAATAAGATCGTCCTCGTCGTCGGGATCGAGTTCGGGAGTCATCCGGGCGAGGCGCTCGACGCCGACCTGCTCGCCGTAGGGGATCTCTCGCACCTGCTCGAGTACCGCGCGCTGGTCGGTCGGGACGGTCAGTGCGACCTGTACGTCGTCGAACGAGACCGGCTCGAGGCCGTCTAAGTACTCGAAGATCCCCTCGAGAACGGGGTGGTCGGGGTTTGCATCTCCGTCCGGCGTCTCTGGAAACGAGACGCTCAGCACTCGACCGCTGGCTACGCCGAGTTGTACGTATCGGTCGAGATACGTCGACTCTCGCGCGTAGATCCCGGCGTCCGTGACGTCCTCCATGCGTCGTGGGTACGGACCAGGGACTTGAATAATCGCCGGTCTTCGCCACGACGCCTCGAGCAGCTCGACGCCCGAAACGTGGCCGGTGACAGGGCCTGCGTGACGAACGCTCCGTAACTCGGTGGTTCGATCGACCACCAACAAGGGTTCCGATGACGGAAGGTTTTTGTACACATGAGTACGTTGATGTACAACAATGAACTCCGAAACGGAGCTCGCGCCCGCGGTGGCCTCGATCCTCGAGGCCGCTCGTGAGCGCCCGGGAGGCGACGAGCGCGTCTCCGTCGACGCACGCTCGCTGCCGGACGCGATCGCACGTGCGGAGGCGGCGGGCCGCGTGCCGGTCGTCGCCGAAGTGAAACCGACGAGTCCAACCGCCGAGGGGACTCGAGACGACGATCCTGCGGCTCTCGCCGAGGCAATGGTCGAAGGCGGGGCTACGGCGA
>LKMK01000165.1 GCA_001563805.1 Natrialbaceae archaeon B1-Br10_E2g2 | reverse complement strand
GTTGTGGTCGGTCGCTCACATCTAAAATGTAGGTTTCTAGTAGTGTAAACGTTGGGATTGCGGTCGGGCAACAGTGTCGTGGTTGTCTTCAGCAGTGACGGATTCATCCGCACGACTAAAGTCGTGGACATTCTCCTGTTGTTCCTGTAATTCGTCGACGACGCGAGTCGTTCAACTGGTCAACCGACGACATGGGGTCGCTCGCGTGAGCGGGCGAGGGTCGACAGTGCTGAGTTCGCGGAGAGCCGCTCGCGGAGACATCCCTTTCGCGTCGCCGTCCCAGACGATGGGGAGAACAGTTTACCACCGGTCAGCCACCAGGGCGGCGAGCATCGATGAAAGACCCACAACGTGTCAGTGGATGTGGTGTCGTCTCACGTCCCGCGAGGGCCGTGGCTCCGCCGACCCGCCTTCGTGTCGTCGGGACCAGGTCACGTCGTCTTCGTCGAACGACGCCATCAACAGCCCCACGACTTCCGGGTTGCTCGGCTCGTAGCCGAGTTGCTCGGTGAGTGCTGCCTTGATCTGTTCGAACCGTTCGGCCTTCGATCCGTAGAGTTTGATACTCGTGGTCATTCTATTGGGGTGCGGTCGTCGACTCGTCGAAGAACGCCGACAGCAGGTTCCAGTTTGCCTTCCGCAGGTGCTGGTGCAAGGTCGACGACGAGATGTCCATCGACTCGGCGAGCTCTTCGGCAGTCGTCTTCCGCGGCCAGTCGTAGTAGCCAGCGAGGTACGCCGCTTCCAGCGCCCCGCGCTGTTTCTCCGTGAGGGTCGTCTCGACCCCGTTGCGGAACTCCTCTGCGGTCGTCACCGAGTGGTCGCGCTCGCGCTTGGCGACGAGTTCGATCGCGTCGAACGCACGCACGAACGCGTCGACGATCTCGCGAACGTCTGCCGTCCGTGGCGCTTCGATGCGGACCGTCCCCTGGCCGCCGTCGGCGACCGCCGATCGGACGGTCGTCCCCAGCTCGAGTGCGTACTGGACCAGCGAGCGAGCGGTGACGGTCTCGAGGACGAAGCTATCGGAACCCTCGGAGACGACGCGAGCGCGCTCGATGTGGGTTGTCTCCTCGGCGATCTCGAGGACGGCCGACGGCTCGGCGCCGGAGATCCTGTCGTAGGTGATGAGCCGGCCGTTCTCGATGGGAACCCCGCGCTGGAACTCACACCGGCAGTCGAGCTCCGCCGTGAGCTGGATGTAGAACACGGCCGGATCGGCCACGCGAAACTCGAGTTCGACGACCGAATCGGCGAGGAGGAGCTCCCGGCTTTTGAGGGCGTTCTGTGCGAAGCCGATAACGTTCCCGAGGGATTCGAAGCCGGTGACCGCCTTCTCACAGAAGACGTCCTCGCGAACGCTGTTGATAACGAGGACGCCGACGACCCGATCACCGAACAGAAGCGGCACGGCGGCGATCGACTCGACGTCCTCGTCGGCCGCACCGTCCTCCTCGTCGGCCCCGTTGATGCCGTCGATCTGGTACTGGTAGATGACCTGCATCTCCGCGCTCTCGATCGCTCGTTCGACGGCGCCGCCGGCGACTCCCGACGGCGACGCGTTCGTGATGGTGTCGAGGTAGCTCGCTTCGACGCCGACGCCGACGGCCGATCCGATTCTGCCACTGGCCCGGTCGATGCGACCGATCCAGGCGCTCCGGTAGAGCTCCGACTCCACCAGGTACTCACAGATCGTCCGATCGAGTTCGTCGCGAACCGTCGCCGCCACGAGGCTGGTGCTGATCTCGTTGTTGACGGCGTTGATGCGGATCAACGTCTCCAGTTGGTTGTGCTGTTGGCGCAACTCTCGTTCCTGGGAGCGAAGCAGGCGGGTTCGATCGGCCCGCTCGAGCGCCGCTCCGATCCCCATCGCCAGCAGTTCGACGAGGTGGACGTCGTTGTCCTCGACATCCTCATCGTTGCGAACCAGGAGGCTGAGAACACCACACCGACCGATCGGAACGTGAACGCTCGCGTTCTCGAACGGCGATTCGGAGTCGGCATCGTCGCGCTGATCGGTCGCGTTGATCAGCGGTTCCTCGTCTCTGAACGCCCGGCCGGCGAGCGTCGACTCCAGGTCGTACGCCATCTGCGTCTCGAGCAGCTCGAGGGCACCGTCGGTCAGCGCGACGAACGCGAGGCGGTTCGCCTCCTCGTCGAACAGGCGGATACAGGCGACCTCGAACTCGAGGATGTCCTCGACCGCCTCGACCCCGATCCGGGCGATGTCGTCGTGGCTTTCCGCGCTCATCAGTTCGCGGGCGACCTCGATGAGCGCCTCGAGCTGTCGTTCCCGCGTCTTTCGTTCCGTGACGTCGCGGACGACGCAGACGATCCCGTCGTCGTGAGCCGTCAGCGAGTGCTCCTGGGGGAATCGAGAGCCGTCCGCACGCTTTCCGATCGCTTCGCCGCGCCAGTAGCCACGCTCTACGACGGTCGGCAGGATCTCCCGTTCGATGCGGTCGGCTTCCGCCTCGGGGAACAGGACCGTCCAGGACGCCCCGACGAGATCCGCCGGCTCGTCGTAGCCGTGTAACTCGGCCAGCGCGGGGTTCACGTAGCAGAGTTCGCCGGTGTCGTCGGAAAATCCCATCCCGTCGACCGCCGACTCGATCACGGCCGAGCGGTGCTCGACGGCGCGCTCTCGCTCGAGGCGGTCGGTGACGTCCCGAACCACACCGACGGTGCCGACGAACTCGCCGTTTCGCTCGAGAACGGACAGGCGCAGTTCACAGGGAATGGTCTCTTCCGTCGCCGTTCCGACCTCGAGTTCGAGCGTGGCCGAGGTCTCGCCAGTCCGTATCAGCTCGCCGATTCGGCGTTCGGTTCGAAAGATCGTGTCGTCGTCGAGCAACAGCGAGACGTGTGCTCCGAGGAGGCGCTCGCGCTCGTACCCCGTCGCCTCGACGATTCGGTCGTTGACCGCGACGAACCGTCCGTCGCTGTCGAGGGAGTAGATCCCGTCGGCGACGGTGTCGACGACTCCGCCGTACCGTCGGTTCGCCTCGGTCTCGGACCGGGATCGAAGCCGAACGATCAGGAGCCGACGCCCGTCGTGTCCGACCTCGTCGACGGCGAGGGTGACCGGCACCTCCCGACCGTCGTCGTGGACGAGCGACAGGTCGGACTCCAGGGCCCCACCGATAACTGCGTCCCCGTGGACCTCGGTGCGTGATCGCGCCTGCTCGAGTAGCTCCTCGAGCGGGTCGCGTCGATCGTCAGGGAAGAGGTCCGCGATCGGGCGGCCGAGCAATTCCTCCGGATCGTACCCGAGGAGGTCGGCGACGTACGGGCTGGCGAAGACGATCCTCCCGGCAGTATCGAGGCAGACGAGACCACCCATACCAGTGGCCGGCTCGTCTCCGAAAAACGGACCCGGAGCGCGAGGTGACGGCGTTCTTCGCTCCGGTTCTACATTGACGTTCCCTGACATTGATTCTCACCTGGCGAACGGCTGTGTCCGACCGCGACTGACGCCGGCCGGTGGCCGATCGTCAACCGCTGGTCGGAAGATAGTGTACAATCGTGAGCGATTCTTATCGAGTTACCTACTGAGAATCGTCCACCACCCGTCCACCGTTCACGAGGTGAACGGATGTCACGTGTGGTCGAGGTGACCGGCGACTGCCGTCCCCCGGCCGTCGACGTCGGCCCAGACGGCGCCGTCGGTCGTCGCTTCGAGCGGTGTCGCCGTCGTCGACGGGGTGACGGCCTGACGGCCTGGTCCGGCAATTGAGTAGGCGTCCGTCCGGCGGTCGCCTGTCGCGGAGTCCGCTACCCTCAACTCCCTGGGCGGCCTCCGGTCGACCGTGGCCCACGATCGAATTCACGCACGGGAACCGACCCACGACCTCGAGCGGTGGTCCGTCGGGGTGATCGACGGCGTCGAGCAACGAGACGGCCACGGCGTCTTCGAGGTTCGAACGGCCGCAGGAGACCGGATCGAACTCGTCGTCACGCTCGCGATCCAGCGGCTGGTGATCAGCAGACTGGACCTCGAGGAGGGCGAGTCGCCGGTCGGGTCGCAGGTCTGGTATCGAGAGCACGGCGGGTAGATCGAGCGCTCGAGTTCTTCTCGAACGGCTCGACGGCACCCCGTCACTCGCGAGTGGCGAACACGAACTCGCTCTGGCTGCCGAGTGGGTCCGTTGCTGTCTCCGTCCGGAGATCGGCAAACCCCGACTCCCGCAACTGAGTCAGCGTCCGCTCTCGGCCGGGCGTCGAAAAGAACATGCGACCGCCCATCCAGCCCTGGCGGACCGTCTCGAACCGCCCGCCGGGAAGCGTCATGAGCAGGCGACCGCCCGGATGGAGTACGCGAGCGAACTCGTCGTAGACCGTCGGATGACGCTCTCGTCGGACGTGAAACACCGCGTGGTAGGCCGTTATCGCGTCGAACTGCCGGTCACCGATCGGTAGCTCCGACAGCTCACCCTGAATCAGCCGTGCCGTCGGAACCGTCTCGCTCGCGAGCTCGAGCGCGCGCCGGGAGATGTCGAGGCCGACGCTCCCCGCCGGGAGGTTCGCGAGCGTCCGCGCGCCGTCCCCACAGCCGACGTCGAGCACCGCGGGGTTCTCGGGGAGGCGCTCGAGGAGGTCGTCGATCAATTGCGCGTCCGATCCGTCCGGCGACCGCCGTTCGGCGTACGTCTCCGAGACGGCGTCCCACGCCCGCCGTACTTCGTTTCGGTCCATACACGTGTGAGGGGCTCACCGACCTTGACCGCTGTGGGGCCACCCCGTCGTCCAGCCGTCGCTATAGTAACAACTGCAACGAGTTACACACTGATCGCCGAACCGTCTGGCGATCAGGTGTGCAATGACTTGCAGTGGCTACTATAGTCCCGCCGCGAGTGACGGTGGCGACGACGCGTTCGTGCGCCCCATGCACACGAGCGCACAACGACAGTATCTACGCCACGACAAGGCACGGTCGCATGCCAGACGCAGCACTCATCGTCCTCGCCGGAACCGACTCGCCATCCGACCTCGGTCGCGTCGTCAACGCCCTCCAGACCGCCCGCGAATTCGACGAGGCCGGCGATGACGTCGCGGTCGTCTTCGACGGGGGCGGCACGCAGTGGATCCCCCAGCTCGAGGACGAAGACCACGACTATCACGCCCTCTACGCCGACGTCGGGGCCCACGTTCAGGCGTGTGAGTACTGTGCCGACGCCTACGACGTCCACAGCGAGCTCGAAGCGAGCGACGCCACGCTCGAGTCGGCGTTCGACGGCCACCCGAGCGTCCGGTCGTTCGTCGACGACGGCTACGAGATCATCACCTACTGACTACCAGTCGCCAACCCTGCTTTCGGTCAGTCCACTCCTTCGCGCGGCGCCCGCCGATCGCGACGACAGCGTCACTGTCGTTCGTTCTCGAGGTCGACCGTCCCGCTGTCCTGAACCCGAAGCATCCGCAGGCTGTGCGATCCTATCGGTGTTACTGTCTGGGTATAAATTTGAAATGGTTGTTCAGTGTTGTGGGTAATCTATTCTACTAGCCGCCAGCTACTCTGCAGACCTGAACTCCCAGTGTAGCTTGTGTGAGCGTCGTTTGAATACACATAGCCGACGGTCGAACTGAAACGCTGGACTGGCTTTCGATTCCGACGTCTGGTCCGGGTTTCCTGCTGTAAATGGCGTTATCGCTCTCGAGCCACCTCCAGCATAATATTTTTACAAATGAGCAATATTATATCGTGATTATATAATACATAGCTGTTAAAATCCGACTGCGGAAGCCGAGTCGACGACACGATTCGAGACCGCGACGCAGAGCCAGCCTCGAGCGTGTCACGGACTGGGGCGAAATCCGTCGCACCGGCGTCCCGACACAGTAAAAAGCGCTCGACCGAAACGGTAGGTGAGATGAACATCGGTGTCGTCGGGGCCGGAATGTCAGGGCTCTCCCTCGTTCGTTCGCTCGCCGACCGCGGGGTCGACGTCGTCGCGTTCGAAGCACGCGAGGAACCCGGAGGCGTCCTGCGGAGTCGTCGCGTCGACGGACACGTCCTCGAGTTAGGGCCCCAGCGGCTCCGATTGACGCCGGGAATCGAATCGATGGTCACCGACTTCGGCCTCGAAGACGAGTTGCGCTTCGGCGAGGACCAGCCGATCTATATCTATCACGACGGCGACCTCCACGTCGCCCCGCTGTCGGTCCGCGACGCGCTCACGACCGACCTGCTCAGCGTCCGAGGGAAGCTTCGAATCCTCCTCGAGCCACTGTACGGCCCGGCGAAACCGGACGAGAGCGTCGACGCGTTTCTCACAAGAAAGTTCGGCCGACAGGCCGCCCGTCGCTACCTCGGACCGCTGTACAGCGGGCTCTACGGCACCCACCCGGAGGACATGCTCGTCGAGTACTCGCTCGGCCGGGCCCTCGAGAACGCGGGGATCGACCGCAGCGTCCTGCTGTGGGTGCTTCGAAAGCTCCTCCAGGGACGCGACCCGCCGGCGATCTGTACGTTCGAGGACGGCCTCGGGGTGCTCCCGAATCGCCTCTACGAGGCCCACGCCGACTCGATCGAACTCGGGACGGCCGTCGAGTCGATCCGTGCGGTCGACGACGGCTACGAACTCGAGACCGGCGACGGCGCCACGACCGTCGACGAGGTCGTCCTGACGACGCCCGCGCCGGTGTGTGCGGATCTCCTCGCCGACGTCGACGCCGACCTCGCGGCCACGATCCGTCGGTTCAACTACAACCCGATCGGGATGGTCTACCTCGAGTCCGACTTCGAGGGGTCGGGGATCGGCACGCTCGTTCCGCCGGGCTCGAACGCCCGGATCAGCGGGCTGACCTGGAACGCGAGCTTCCTCGGCCGCGATCGGCTCTTTACCTGTTACGTCGACCCGCTGAGCACTCCCGGGATGGTCGACCACTCGGACGACGAACTCGGACGGATCGCTGCCAGCGAGTTCGAACGCATCACCGGCGCGGCCGCGACGCCGATCCACGTCCACCGGTGGGAGCCGGGAATGCCCGCCTACGACCGCTCCTGGCGAGCGATGGACGACCTCGAGTTACCGTCCGGGCTCCACCTCTGTACGAACTTCGTCGACCGACCGGGGATCCCCGGCCGCATCCGTGCGGCCTCGCGGCTCGCAGGCGAACTCGCCGACTAACTCCACCGTCGCCCTCGGACCCGGGCCGACTCGACTTCCGCCTTCGAAGTACCTATACCAGTCCCATCCTAAGCGCCGGCCATGAAAACCGGTATTGTCCTGTTGAACTTCGGTGAACCGTCCGAGCCAGATCGCGAGGTCGTCCTGCAGTACCTGACGCGAATCTTCTTCGACAACGCCGACCTCGAGGACGCAGCGTCCGAAGAGGCGGCCTGGGAGCGCTCTCGAGAGCTAGCGAAACGCCGGCTTCCGAGCCTGATGGAGGAGTACGAGGAGATCGGCGGCTCGCCGCTGCAAGACCAGGCGGCAGCCCAGG
>LKMK01000164.1 GCA_001563805.1 Natrialbaceae archaeon B1-Br10_E2g2 | reverse complement strand
TCGCCCGCGAGGTCGGGGCCGACCTCGAGAATCTCGCCAGTAGCCTGATCGACCAGTACGTCCGCGCGCGCCACCGTTCCGTCGGGCAACAGGACGTGCCCGCCGGTGACCGAAAGCGTCGTCATGGGCCGAGATTCTCGCCCGGCGGTCTTATACTGTCGATTCGTCCGTCGGTTCCGGTCGGCTGGCGAGCAACGCGAGGTGGTGTTCGCATCGGGAGTAGCTGCTCAGCTCATCCCTCTGGCTCATTTTCTCCAGTAGTTGAAAGAGAGAAGTTGCTGAATACAAAGCGCGAATACAGCAAAATTTGGCAGGCTATGGACCGACACAGTGCTGAGGCCGGTCGGTCAGAGTACGTGGGACGAATGCTGAGCTGAGCAATTAGAAAACCTGGCCGACCTTCTTCCCCAGCCTGCGCCAGATCGACTCTCGTCCGTCCCCCATCTCCCGCTCTTGCTCTGCGGACCGGGCCATATTGATAGATAGGTTCAACGGGGCCATCTGGTTCTCGTTAAGCCCCTCGACCTCGGGGAGGTTCACGCACATGAATTTCTCCGGGATGTCCAGCACCTCCAGGCCCTGGATTTCCCCGTCGTCGGCCTCCTCAAGCCACGGTTCGCCGACAAGCCGGCAGCGGATGGCCTGGTGGAAGTTGCCGTCCGCGACCGAAACGGCATACCCTCGCTCCACCAATAGCATCACAGCCTCCTCGTCAAAGTACCCCGCCTCGGTACACTGGATGAGCTCGACCCCCTCGCCGTCGATGCTCGGCCCGAACGCCATCTGATGTTCGTCAAGGGACTTCCCTCGTGGGTTTTCGTCCACGAAGTAAAACTTCCTTACCATACACTTCTCTGACATGACACTCAAGTATTGGATCCGATTAATAAAATTCTTTCCGACGGAACGGTTCTCACTCAATCCCGATCTCGAAAGGGAACTTACCAGGTGAAAGATATGACGCGAAGTGGGGGGAAGCGCCACTCTGACACTACTGAATAACCCTCTGAGTCGGTTACATCACACCTAAAGGAATTTAAATAGCCCGAATAATCTGTGCTGAATAGATCGCGCATAATCAGTGCTAAGTTTGATGTTTATGCCGGTAATTAATTTCCAGATATGGTGGATTGGGACCCAAAAGAACACATGGGCCTCTTCTCATACCTTTGGTTCAAATTAGGACGGTGGGTTGAAGTTGATACTATTCCGAAATGGGTTCTTGCTGCCTCTGACCCACCAAAGAAAACAAATATTCCGCCAAATGGAAGTGTGGAAGCAACCTTCACAGGCGATAGTTTAGAGTATAAAGTAATAACGAAGCGACTGCCACGAGGAGCTGGTACTTACACAGAACAAGAGTACCAAGTACGGATCAAAAACCGTGGTTAGTCGCTAAATCCATGCCCTGTATCCTTCACTTCCTTTCGCAACTGTCGCTGTTTCAATAAATCCCAACCCGGTTGCACCACAATGAATCGGCTGTAAACGGTTCTATAACACGGTACAGTACCAGAGACCGTTCCGAAAGCAGCCGTCGTGGCCTCGAGATCGCGGGGCGGCCGGATCGACGCCGTCGGTCACGGGCCAACCCTCGAGAACTTTCGATACATCCGCTTCCATCGACGGTAGGCCGTTTTCGCGGATTTGAGCCCGGCCAGCATCTTCGCGAGTGTCGAGGGCTCGGCTTCGGCTTCCGAAATCGCCGTCGGTGCCACTGCGTTCCTCGAGTGAACGGCGTCGTGGCACGGTTCACACAGCGTCACCAGATTCTCGAGTCGGTGAACCCCGCCGCGTGACTTCGGGACGATGTGGTGTGCGTGTAACTCGACGTCGCCATACGGTCCGCCTCGGCGACGACAGTTCTGACACTGGTGGTCGTCACGAGCGTACACTCGCCGTCGACGCCGGTCCCAGTCGGGTGGGTAGTCCTGCGTCGATTGACGAACGAACCCCGCTGGGGTCTGGTTCCGGTCGACGGTCACCGGGGCCTCGAGAACGTCCTCGAGGTCGACGTCGTCGGGATCGACCGTCTCCCCGTCGGCAGAGATGTCCACCGCGACGACGTCCTGAAGCTCCTCGAGGCTCTCCAGGTCGGCTGGATCGACACCGACCTCGTCGAGGACGTCACGAACCGTCTCGGTGTCGTCGCCGGCTGGCCCACCCTCGGCGTGCGTGCCGGTGGAACCGCCAGGCGTTTCGTCGGTCATGGTCCCCCAGTTGCCTCACGGGGTACTGGTGGTGTCCTCCCCACACACTCCCGGCGTCGGTATACGTCGCCGTCCTTGTTGCCGAAAACCCGCTCGAACCGTGCCGTACCGTGCGATCCACGGTTTTGACAGTTAAACATGATCGTCCCTCCAAACGCTCGCAGTGTTCGCCCGCTCGAGTCGGTCCTCTTCCTCAGCAGTGTATTTTGATTGCTCGTACATACAAGTACTCCATCACGAACGGCTCCGCCAGGGCCTCGAGCGTGACGAACGCCTGGAGGACCTCTACGCTACTCCCAATCAGGCCGGCTCGCAGTGCCAGTAGCCCGTTCGCTCGAGGACGTCGTAGCCACACGCCTCGAGTAACCCCTTCGTTTCACCTGGAACGTCGCCCGTGAGGCCGGCGTCGTGGATCTCGACGAACAGCCGTGGCCGGTGACGCTCGAGCGTCCTCCGGGCGCCCCGAAGCACCGACGGGGCGGCCCCCTCGACGTCGACCTTCAGGACGTCCGGGGCCGGGAGCCGGCCTCGGTCGGCCCCGTTCTGGCCCTCGGGAGCGGCGACGAGCGAGTCGAGGCGGTGCACTGGAACCGGACCCACGTCGGCGACGGTCGCCCCCCAGCGCGTCGCGGCCGCACGATCGAATCCGGAGAGTTCGGGGTTCGTCGATCGGTAGAAGGGACGCTCGCCGTCTTCGTCCCCGAGCGCCCAGGGCCGGACGTCGATCCGTTTCTCGAGGCCGTTCAGCCGGACGTTCGCCCGGAGGCGGTCGACGACGGTCGACGACGGCTCGAACGCGACGACGCGTCGGCGCGGGCTCGCGGCCGCGAGCGTGAGCGCGTAGATCCCGACGTTCGCGCCGACGTCGTAGATCACCGTGGACGGGCCACAGCAGGCCGACAGCTCCTCGAGCATCGCGTCGTCGCCGTGGCGGTTGAGCGGTTCGTAACAGCGGACGCTCCCGGCGGGCGTTCGATTGCGTCTCGCGACCAGCTCTCGGTCGTAGTTCGCCCGTGCCAGTCGGTGGTAGCTCCGGGAGAGCAGTTGCCGGGTGCGGGCGGCGGGTCGTCTCACGACGTGGCAGTTCGTGCCGGACCGCCGTTACGGCGACGGTTCGACCGGATCGACGGGACGGCGGCTCTCGTACGCGAAGGAAGCGAAGACGAACGTCAACAGCCCACCGAACAGGACGAGCATGTACGCGCCGGCGCCGCCGAGGACAGCGAACGCGAGTATCGTGAGTGCGAGAGAGCCGGCAGCCAGCGCGGAGTAGGAAGCCGTGCTCATCGGTACTCACCTCCCTCGCGAGAGCCGATCGAGTTTGCGTCCGATCGACCCTCGATACAGCGGGTATTGATTACATCCACCATACCACGATATAACACACCAGTCTACTTAACCGTTTGTGGTGGCCCGGATCGATGCGCGAAGCCGACACGGTGTGTCGCGAGCAGCGGCCCGACTCGAGCATCGGACACCGCACTCGTGCAGCAGATCGGCGTTCGCGGGCGCGGTCGAACGCTCCGATGGCGGCCAGCGCAGTCGACCACGTCGTCGAGTCACCCGGAATCCACGGGGGCGGCGACAGCTCACCCGGTAGCGTCGTCGGCTCGTACGGTGGTCGAACGCGGACACGGTTCGAGCGATGATCGGAGTCAGCGGACAGTCGTAGTCGGCGGATTTATCCCTCGTATCGTCCAACAGAGGGGTATGCACGGAGCCGACGACGGAGACCGCACGGACGACGACGGCTCCGGGCCGGCACGCGACCGTGACGGCTCCGACGACGTCACCGAAGGCGGCTTCGAGTTCGGACCGGAACAGCGGCCCGTCGAGGACGAGCCAGGGGACCCACCGCGTGACCGCGAGGGGACGGGCGAGCGGCGGATCAAAGTCGACCTGGCGACCGACGAGCCGGAGCCCGACTCCACGAGCCCCGATCGCGATCCGGATCCGGATCGTGACCCGTTCGAATCCGGGCCCGACCCGGGACCGAACGCCGACCGCAACTGGACGCTCCTCCTGGTCGGGCTCGCGCTGGCGTCCATCGGGACGGGGGCGTTCACGTACGCGACTCACGACGACCTCGCTCCCGTCATCGGCGTGACGGCACTCGGGGTCGGCTTCGCCGCGCTGGTCGCGGTCGCCCGCGCAGGCGAGTCGACGATCCTCGGCGTCCTCTCTGCGGGCTGGACCGAACACCGCCGGTACACCTGGTTCGCCGTCGGCCTCTTTGCGTTCGGGACCGTCCTCGGGGCGGCCCTCCTGTTCGCCGGCGTCAACTTGCTCGAGCTGGTCGCCGAACTGCTCGAAGAGGAGCTGTTCCCCGAACTCGAGGACGAGGAGTTCGAACTGACGGCGACGTTCTTCATCGTGAACAACACCCAGCCGTTCCTGCTCTCGATCGTCGGCGCGCTCTCCCTCGGGCTGCTCACCGCGTTCGTGATGATCTTCAACGGCATCATCGTCGGGAACATCACCGCCGCGATCGGCGACACCGTCGGCTTCGACTACATCGTCGTCGGACTGGCACCCCACGGGATCTTCGAACTGCCAGCCCTGTTCATCGCGGCCGGCGTCGGCTTCCGGCTCATCTACCGACTGGGCGAGCGCGTCGTCGGCTCCCGAGACGCCTTCTTCACGAAACCGTATCTCACGCGGACGGTCGCGCTCGTGATCTTCGCCTGGCTCCTGCTCGTCCTCGCCGCGTTCGTCGAGGCCTACGTCACCCCGGAACTGCTCGAGGCGCTGTTCGCCGATCGCCTCGAGGGACTGGCCGAAGAGCCGCCGACGCCGTAGCTCGGTCGACGGTCGGTGCTCGAGAAGTGGACGCAGTTCAGTACGAGGTGGACGGTGAACGGTGCTAGCGGCGGAGCCACGAGAGCGGCTTCGTCACCCACAGCTGGTAGTCTTCGTGTGGGTCGTACTTCGCAAACGCCAGGCTGTTGGTCATCACGCTCACGCTCGAGGTGGCCATCGCCAGTCCCGCCAGCGCGGGGTTGAGGAGGCCGAGCGAGGCGATCGGGATGAGCGTCGTGTTGTAGACGAACGCCCAGAAGAGGTTCTGGCGAACCTTCGAGATCGTCGCCTCGGAGATGCGGACGGCCTTGAGCACGTCGGCTGGGTCGTCGCGCATCAGGGTGACGTCGGCGCTCTCGATGGCGACGTCGGTACCCGAGCCGATGGCGACGCCGACCTGGGCCGTCGTCAGCGCGGGCGCGTCGTTGACGCCGTCGCCGACCATCATGACGCGCGAACCTCCGATCTGGAGGTCCTCGACGTGGTCGGCCTTGTCCTCCGGTAGCACCTCCGCGCGGACGTTGTCGGCGTCGATACCGACCTGCTCGGCGACGGCCCGTGCCGTCCGCTCGTTGTCGCCGGTGAGCATCACGACCTCGATCCCGCGAGAACGAAGGGCCGCGACCGTCTCCCTGGCGCTCTCGCGGACCTCGTCGGCCACCGCGAGCACCCCGAGGAGACGGCCGTCGACGGCGACGGTGATCGCCGTCTTGCCCTCGGACTCGAGCCGCGTGAGCGTCGCTTCGGCGGGTTCGGGGTCGATTCCCGCATCCTCGAGCAGCTTCCGTCGGCCGATCAGCACCGTTCCGCGGTCGGTCTCGGCCCGGACGCCGTGGCCGGGGACGTTCTCGAACGCCCGCACGTCACCGACCTCGACGCCGCGGTCGTCGGCTCCCTCGACGATCGCCTTCGCGATCGGGTGTTCCGAGCCCGATTCGGCGGCCGCGGCCGCCCCGAGGACGAACGACTCGAGGTCGCCGTCGCGTTCGGTCACCACTCCGCCGTCGGCCACCGGCCGCTCGCCGACGAGTTCGACGTCCGTCAGGACCATCTCGCCGTGGGTCAGCGTCCCGGTCTTGTCGAAGACGATCGTGTCGATGCCACGAACCTGCTCGAGCACGTCGCCGCCCGTAAAGAGGACGCCGTTGGTCGCCGAGAGCGTCGACCCGACCATCGTCGCCGCGGGCGTCGCAAGCCCCAGCGCGCAGGGACAGGCGATCAGCAACGCCGAGGCGAGCACGACGACCGCGAACTCGAGGACGGGGACGCCGCCGGCTGCCGCCGCCACGGGGCCGCCGCCGACGGGCTCGAGGACGGGAATCCAGGAACCGAGCCACGAGGAGACGCCGAACAGCAGTTCCGGCGCGAGCAGCCAGACCAGCGCCCAGAAGACGGCGTTGAGGATCACCGCGGGAACGAAGTAGGCACTGACGTGGTCGACCAGCCGCTGGATCTCGGGCTGGCGCGACTGGGCCTCCTTGACGCGCTCGACGATCTGCTGGATCGCCGTCTCCGAGCCGACCTTCGTCGCCTCGACGAGCAGAACGCCGTTCTCGTTGATCGTCGCGCCGACGACCTCGTCGCCCTCACCTTTCTCGACCGGGACCGACTCGCCGGTCAGCATCGACTCGTCGACGGCGCTCTGGCCCTCGCGGACGACGCCGTCGGTCGGGATCTTCTCGCCCGGCCGAACCTTCAGGACGTCGCCGGGTTCGACCGTCTCGAGTGGCACCTGCACCTCTTCCCCGTCGCGGACGACCGTCGCCTCGTCGGCCTCCATCTGCAGGAGTTCGCGCAAGGCGTTGCCCGCCCGGGCCTTCGAGCGCACCTCGAGCCAGTTGCCGAGCGTGATGAACCAGAGGATGAACGCGACGGCCTCGAAGTAGAGCCCGCCGACGAGCACCCCGCCGAGGACGGCCACGCTGTAGACGTAGCCGGCGCTCGTGCCGACCGCCACGAGGGTGTCCATGTTCGCTCGCCGATCGTGCGAGAACGCCCGGTAGGCCCCCACGATGAACTCCTTGCCGAGCGTGGCCATCAGGACCGTCGCGAGGACGAACTCGAGCCAGCCGGGCGGGTGGGCGATCGCCATCGGAATCGGTGACGCGACACCCGCGAGTTCGAACAGCATCTCGACCATCATCGGGACGAACGGCAGGGTGAGCAGACCGCCGCCGATCACCAGCCGGCGCTGGCGTCGCAGTTCTTTCTCGACGGCGCGTTCGCGCTCGCTCTCACCCTGGCTTCCCTCTGGCTCCTCGCTGACGGGCTCGTATCCCGCCGCCTCGATCGCCGCGTAGAGCTCGGTGAGCGTGACGTCGTCCGGATTGTACGTGACACGGGCCTCGTCCGACGCGAAGTTCACGTCCGCCCGGACCACCCCCGGACGCTCCTCGAGGGCATCGCCCACCGCCGCCGAACAGGTCGCACACGACATCCCCAGCACGGTGACCGCCGTCGTCTCAGCGGCGGCCTCGAAGCCGG
>LKMK01000163.1 GCA_001563805.1 Natrialbaceae archaeon B1-Br10_E2g2 | reverse complement strand
GAGCCGGGACGAACTGACGGCACAACGAGCGGGGACGGCCTTCGAGTACGTCGGTGACGGGCCGTCGGGTCACTGATCGTCCTGCCTGCGCTTTGCGTACGCGAAGACGACGAGTGACGTGAGCAGCCAGACGGGAGCGCCCACGCGGATCGCGAACTCGGCACGGGCGCCCCAGGTCGGGAGGTCGGCGTTCATCGAGAGCACTGCGACCAGCGGTGCGCCGATCAGAATCGTCACGATGAACGTCATCTGCATCACCCAGCCGTAGTCTACGCCCTCGGGAGCGGTCGTTTCGACGGGTTCTGGCACGAGTGGAACTCGCGAGGCGGCCCTAATAAGCCTCGCGGGTTACTCGTTCGACTGGGCTCTATAGTAGCCACTGACCGTCAGTGTGCATCCTATCGCACGACGGCTGTGCGATCGGTGTGCAAACGGTTTCAGTTAGTACTATACGACCCCGCGTGAGCCGAGACCGGGCGAGGTTTAGTACCGGGGGGCGAACGGACGGGTATGGTTACGGTCCGGGAGCTGCAGGCGAAAGCTGGGGTGGAACCGATCACGATGTTGACGGCCTACGACGCTCCCACGGCTTCGATCGTCGACGAGGCCGGCGTCGACGTCATCCTCGTCGGGGACAGCGTCGGCAACACGAGCCTCGGCTACGAGACCACCCTCCCCGTCACGGTCGACGACGTGGCCCGACACGTCGGGGCCGTCTCGCGGGCAACGGACGAGGCGCTGGTCGTCGCCGATATGCCCTTTCTCTCCTTCGGCGTCGACGAAGCGTCGAGCATCGAAAACGCCGGTCGAATGATCAAAGACGCCGGCGCCGAGGCCGTCAAACTCGAGTGTGGTCCTCATACGGTCGACCTCACGGGGCGACTGGTCCAGCTCGGAATACCCGTGATGGCACACCTCGGGCTGACGCCACAGCACGTCAACCAGTACGGCGGCTACCCCCGTCAGGGAACCGACCAGGACGCGGCGGAACGCATCCTCGAACTCGCCGTCGCCCACGAGGAGGCGGGTGCGTTCGCGCTGGTCCTAGAACACGTCCCGTCGAACCTCGCGGCCGAGGTGACCGAGGTGCTCGAGACGCCGACGGTCGGGATCGGTGCCGGTCCCGACTGCGACGGGCAGGTGCTCGTCGTCGACGACGTGATCGGCCTGAGCGAGTGGTCGCCGTCGTTCTCGAAGCAGTTCGGCGACGTCCGTACGGAGATCGAAGCCGCCGTCGACGAGTACGTCAGCGCCGTCGAACGCGGGACGTTCCCCGCCGACGAACACAGCCACGAGCAGGACGACCTCGAGGAACTGTACTGATACGGGTTACTGTAAATCATTTCCGGCGCAACCGCGACCCGGGCGGCAGTTGCACCGGTACATCGGTACAGGAATCCGTACGAATCAATCCCGACCGACGGTGCAGTCGCGCTCGGCCACGACGGTTCGCGGCGGGCCGAATACATAGGCCATATATACACACTATATTATATCAGACGTTCACAGGCAGTGTTTATACGTCTGGGCGTGTGAGGACGGACTAACGCACGGAGTCCAATCCCAATGTCCGAGTCTTCGACCGACCACCACGCGTCAGCGACCCAGTCAGCCATCGACCAGCCCGGTCTTCAACACGTCACCGTCGAACGGGACGGCATCACCGTCTGTACGATGTTTCCACGAGAGCTGTCCGAGGTGGATGCGGCGACCCACTGGCTCACGGCCGGTCCGGACTCGTTCGTCTCCCTCGAGGAGTCTCGGTAGGTCCGATACCCTGCGGACGGCTCGGTAGGGTTGTCGTGCCCGATCAGGTATCCACGACTGAAGTCGTGGCTTCCCCCTTGTTTCTCCGAGAATGTGCCAGAACTGACTGCCAGGGGGACCGTCTCATACTGGTTACTGTACGTCAGTTCCGGCGCACCCGCGACCCGGGCGGCAGTTGCACCGGTACATCGGTCCAGGAATCCGTATCAGTCGTGGTCGAGGACGTCGTCCAGAAAGTCCGCGATGGCGTCGTTGAACGCCGCCGGTCGCTCGAGCATCGCGAGGTGAGCCGCGCCCTCGAGTTCCCCGAGTGCGGCGTCGTCGATCTCCGCCGCGAAGAACTCGTGAAACGACGGTGGGGTCAGCCGATCGTGCTCGCCGTAGAGCGCGAGGACCGGAACGTCGATCGCGGAGACCTCGTCTCGGACGTCGAACCGGTGGCAGGTTAAGAAATCTCGCTGTGTGACGGCCCGTCCGCAGTCGTACATCGCGTCCATCGAGTGGGCTCGAAGCTCCGGATCGGGATCGTAGAAGAGCCGACCGGGTTCGTGGAGGAACTCGACGGCCCGCTCGAAGTCGTTCTCGAGCCACTCGAGGAGGTCGGCCAGAACACCGAGGCGAGCACCCGTCCCAGTGAGGACGGCGGCGTCGACGTCCACCTCACGCTCTAGCAGTGCGTGCTGGACGACTGCACCGCCGAGGGAGTTCCCGACGAGGACTCGAGCGTTAGTCGCGTCCGTGACGGCGAGGACGTCGTCCGCGTACGCCGAGAGGGTCGGATAGCCCGCTCGTGCGTCGATGTCGGCAGATTCGCCGTGCCCGCTGAGGTCGAGCGTCACGATCGGATACCGGTCGGCGAGTCGACGCTGGGCGCGCCAGACGTCCCGCGAGCCGCCGCTCCCGTGTACGAAACAGATCGGTGGCCCAGCCCCCCCACGGTCGGCGACGTCGTAGGCCGTCTGACGGCCGTGTTGTGAGATCGTCGTCATGACCGGACCAACGACGGGAACCGTGATAAAGACTCGAACTATCGCGTCGGGTCGGTCGTCTCGAGGGGGGTGTCGGTGTGGGTGGGAGGAGAGCGCAGATGTGGGTCGGGAGGAGAGCGCCGGTGTGAACTGCGAACAACGAGTTTTACCATCGGCCCGACGCTGTATCCGTGTTAGCCACCGAAAGATATTTATATTATCAACGCTTACTTGGGGTTAGTTACAACATGACTCTCGATCAATTCATTCACGACGAGGGAACGGTCGCCCGTCGGTACCGGTACGCCGACGACTCGATGCTGGCAGTCGATTTCGGTCCGACGGCGGACGCCTCGGTCGACGTCGTCGACGGCACCGTCATCGTCGTCGTCGATGACGAACAGTACGAGGTCGACCTTCCAGATGAAGCGGACGATGCGCACACGTTTATGAAAAATGGCGTTCTCACTATCGAAGTGGAGGATTCCGTATGAAACTCACCGTCAAACCCCTCAAGCAGAAGGACGCAGGCCGCGGGCTGGCCGCGATCGACCGCGTCTCGATGCGTGAACTCGACCTCGAGAACGGGGACTACATCGTCATCGACGGAAAAGGTGACGGGCGGGCCGTCGCCCGCGTCTGGCCAGGCTATCCCGAGGACGAAGGCCGCGGGATCGTCCGGATCGACGGGCGGCTCCGTCAGGAGGCCAACGTGGGTATCGACGACCGCGTCACCGTCGAGCCGGCCGACGTCAAGCCGGCCAAGTCGGTCACCGTCGCACTCCCCCAGAACCTTCGCATTCGCGGCGATATCGGCCCGCTGGTCCGCGACAAACTCTCCGGACAGGCCGTCACCGAGGGGCAGACGGTGCCGTTCTCGCTCTCGTTCGGTCCGATGGCCAGCTCCGGCCAGTCGGTGCCGCTGAAGATCGCGAGCACCGCCCCGAGCGGAACCGTCGTGATCACGGACTCGACGACCATCGAGATCTCCGAGACGCCGGCCGAACAGATCAGCGCGGGCGGCGCCCCATCCGCCGAAGGCATCCCGAACATCACGTACGAGGACATCGGCGGCCTGGACGACGAACTCGATCAGGTTCGTGAGATGATCGAGCTGCCGATGCGCCACCCCGAGCTGTTCCAGCAACTCGGTATCGAGCCGCCGAAGGGCGTCCTCCTGCACGGTCCGCCGGGCACCGGGAAGACGCTGATGGCGAAGGCCGTCGCCAACGAGATCGACGCCCACTTCGAGACGATCTCCGGCCCGGAGATCATGTCGAAGTACTACGGCGAGTCCGAAGAGCAGCTCCGCGACGTGTTCGAGGAGGCCGAAGAGAACGCCCCCGCGATCATCTTCATCGACGAACTCGACTCGATCGCGGCCAAGCGTGAGGACGCCGGCGGCGACGTCGAACGACGCGTCGTCGCCCAGTTGCTCTCGCTGATGGACGGCCTCGAGGAGCGCGGCCGCGTCACCGTCATCGCCGCGACCAACCGCGTCGACGACATCGACCCTGCGCTGCGCCGTGGCGGTCGCTTCGACCGCGAGATCGAGATCGGCGTCCCCGACAAGGACGGTCGCCGCGAGATCCTGCAGGTCCACACCCGCGGGATGCCGCTGACCGAGTCGATCGACCTCGAGCGCTACGCCGAGAACACCCACGGCTTCGTCGGGGCCGACCTCGAGAGCCTGGCCCGCGAGTCGGCGATGAACGCCTTGCGACGGATCCGCCCCGAACTCGACCTCGAGTCGGAAGAGATCGACGCCGAGACTCTCGAGCGGCTCCAGGTCACGGAGAGCGACTTCAAGGAGGCGCTCAAGGGCATCCAGCCCTCCGCGATGCGCGAGGTCTTCGTCGAGGTCCCGGACGTCACCTGGGACGACGTCGGCGGCCTGGACGACACCAAAGAGCGCCTGCGCGAGACCATCCAGTGGCCGCTCGACTACCCCGAGGTGTTCGAGGCCATGGACATGGAGGCCGCCAAGGGCGTGCTCATGTACGGTCCGCCGGGCACCGGCAAGACGCTGCTCGCCAAAGCGGTGGCCAACGAGGCCCAGTCGAACTTCATCTCGATCAAGGGCCCCGAACTGCTGAACAAGTACGTCGGCGAGTCCGAGAAGGGCGTCCGAGAGATCTTCGAGAAGGCGCGGTCGAACGCCCCGACCGTGATCTTCTTCGACGAGATCGACTCGATCGCCGGCGAACGCGGCCGCGGGCAGACCGACTCCGGCGTCGGCGAGCGCGTCGTCAGCCAGCTGCTGACCGAGCTCGACGGCCTCGAGGAACTCGAGGACGTCGTCGTCATCGCGACGACCAACCGCCCCGACCTGATCGACTCGGCGCTGCTCCGGCCCGGACGCCTCGACCGACACGTCCACGTCCCCGTGCCGGACGAGGGTGGCCGCAAGAAGATCTTCGAGGTCCACACCCGGGACAAGCCCCTGGCCGACGCGGTCGATCTCGACTGGCTCGCCGCCGAGACCGAGGGCTACGTCGGCGCCGACATCGAGGCCGTCTGCCGCGAGGCGTCGATGCAGGCCAGCCGCGAGTTCATCACCTCGGTCGATCCCGAGGAGATGGGCGACACCATCGAGAACGTCCGCATCAGCAAGGAACACTTCGAACACGCCCTCGAGGAGGTCAACCCGAGCGTGACGGCCGAGACGCGCGACCGCTACGAGGAGATCGAAGAGCAGTTCCAGCAGGCCGAACCCGCACAGCAACAGGATCAGCTGGGCCGGACCTTCCAGTAAGCTCCGCCCCTCTCGGTCGTCGTTTCCGATCCGGGCTTCGGTCCCCTACTTCGGTTCGGTCAACAGTCGCCCGGACGGGCTCTTGTACTGATTCGCCGTCAGATCGCTTAGCGATCGGCGCGGAACCGAAATCGACGAACGGCAGTCCGTCTCATTCGATCGTCCGTCGCCCCGTGATTTCGGTCGGCTCGAGCTCGTACAGCACCATCTCGACGTCGGGGACGGCCTCGTCGAAGAGTCTGAACGGCGGGAACAGTTCGTTGAGCCGCGCGTCCGCGTACTCGTCCTGTTCCTTCTGGGAGAGACGGTCGATCCGTCCCCGGATCATGACGCTTACGGAGGCCGTCGTCTCCTCGTCGAACTCGTAGACGACGAACGTCGCGGTATCGGTCGACTCGGCGTAGTCGATTTTTGCACTCCCTGGTTCCTCACTCATCCGAACGACGAACCGTGAGCCGTCGTAGTGGTAGTTCAACGGTACTGCGTACGCATCGTTCCCGTCCGCCAGCGCTAACGTTCCGTGACCCTGCCCGACCAGCAGGTCCTCGAGTTCGTCCTCGGGAATACCCACCGTGTACGTGTATTCGACATCGTCCATGAGTGACCGACGCCGACGAGAAGGAAATAACGACCCGGCTGTGAGGACAGGACGCGGAGAACGGGCGGTCGGGGACGCTATCCACGCACCCGACGTTCAGGGCGCGGCGAATTCGGTGAGGTCGTCCAGCACGGTTTCCGCGTGACCATCGGGCGAGACGTTTTCGTAGACCGCCTCGATGCGACCGTCAGGACCGACGACGTAGGTGTTCCGGAAGACGCCGTCGAACGTGTTGCCGAACAGCTGTTTTTCGCCGTAAGAGTCATACAGCGTGGCGACCTCGCCGAGTTCGTCCGACAACAGGTCGAACTCGAGGTCGAGGTCGTCGGCGAAGGCGGCGAGGTCCTCGACGGGGTCGTCGCTGATGCCGACGACGTCGATCTCGTGTGCAGCGAACGCCGAAAGTGCCTCGTTGAACCCGTCGGCCTCGGTGGTACAGCCGTCCGTGTTCGCCCGGGGATAGAAGTAGACGACGAGTCGGCCGTCGAAGTCAGAGCGCTGGACGGGGTCGCCGTGTTGATTTGGCAGTTCGAACTCTGGTGCATCCTCGCCTACCTGGAGCATACACCCGTGTTCGCGAGACCCATTGTATGCGTTGTGATTTTATTCTGTTATCGAGAGCGAACGCTTCGGTTAGATTGGCAGGAAATAGTCCGATTCGAGTAAACGATGGTGAGCGATGCAGTAGACGAAGGCGGCGGACCGATCGACGGTTACTCGAGGCGTTCGGCCGCTTCGCGTTCGACCAGCGGCGTGGCGTTTTCCTCGGGCAGCGTCACGACGTCGTCGGTCTCGAGGACGTACTCGCGGGCGTCCACGCCGAGGATCGAGCCCAGATCCTGCGTGATCCGGACCGTCGTTCGGTCGACGTCCGTCCCGGAATCGGGGACGGAGTCGGCCGCCGGCTGTCCGTCCGCAGGTGCCTCTCGCTCGGCAGACGGTTCCCGCGTCGACCCGTCGGATCCCGGCCGATCTGCCGACGCTGGGTCGTCCGGAGGCTGGGGCCGCTCGTTCGCGTCCTCGCTCTCGAGTGGCGGGCCACTGCCCATCGCGTCGGCAGGGGAGAGACCGCTCGAGTCGTCCGCGCTCGGGGGCTCCTCCGGTGGCGCGGGTGGGACGTCGCTGGAGTCGGGTTCGGGGGGGACCGGCGGCGTCTCGGGGCTGTCTTCGGGCCCTTCGACGTCGGTGGTCGACTCGGGTCCGACGTCTCGCGACACCGGGTCAGTGGCGTTGCCCTCGAGAACGTCCAGCACGCGGGATTTGTTCGACTCGATCCGTTCGACGAGGTCGGAAAAAAGGTCCTCTTCTTCGGCCGTCAGGCCCTCGTCGTCCGCGTGCATCCCGGCCGCGGCGAGACTGGCCTGCTTGACGAGTTTACCCATTCGGCGTTCGTAGATGGCCTCGACGACGTCTTTGGCCGTCTGGATCTCG
>LKMK01000162.1 GCA_001563805.1 Natrialbaceae archaeon B1-Br10_E2g2 | reverse complement strand
TCGTGGTCGTGGCTATGGTTGTCGTCGTGGTCGTGGCTATGGTCGTGGTCGTGGGGGTGGTCGTCGTCGTGCTTGTGACTGTGGCTGTGATCGTGGCTGTGGCCGGTTTCGTCGGTCGCCTCCGTCAGCAGGACGTCGACCGTCGTCGCGGCGATACCGCACGTGACGGTCTCGCCGATCCGGTACTCGACCTCGAGGGCGTCGGTCACGGGCTCGAGGGCGTCGGGGTCGGCGCCGGCGTCGAGCAACGCAGCGAGGATCATGTCGCCGCTGGCACCCATCCGGCCGTCGAACGCGAGAACGCTCATGTCTACGAGGGCGGGCGCCGCGAAGAAAAAGTCACCCATCGTGGTCACGCCAAAACGCTCCGCTGTCGACACGTCTATGTATCCTCCGGCCCAGGATAGAGATGGTAGCATCTAGCACCGTGAGGACGAGCAAAAAACCTATCCGACCTGCAATCGGATTCACAGACAACGTCGCCCATCCCGAATCATGAATGAAGTTCAACTGGAGGTTGCGAAGGCGTACCCGAACGACTCGGGTCGTGGTATCGCCAGACTCGACCCGGACACGCTCTTGCATCTGAAGCTGAGTCCGGGCGACATCATCGAGATCGAAGGCGCGGACACCACCGCCGCGAAGGTGTGGCGGGCAGACCGGCAGGACTGGAACACCGATACAGTCCGAATCGACGGCTTCACCCGACAGAACGCCGACGTCGGCATCGGCGAGCGGGTGACGATCCGCAAAGCCGAAGCCACGAAAGCCGAGAGTCTGGTCCTCGCGCCGCCGGAAGAGGCGTCGGTCCAGTTCGGCTCGGACGCGGCCGGGATGGTCAAACGACAGATCCTGAAACGACCCGTGGTGGGCCGGGACATCGTCCCCGTCATGTCCTCGACGAACCACCCGTTCATGCGGTCGCCAGGCCAGGCCATCCCGCTGATCGCCGTCGAGACCGAACCCGAAGGCGTCGTTCTCATCACCGAGGATACCGACGTCGAATTGCGAGAGGAGCCCATCTCGGGCTTCGAGAAGACCGGCGGCGGGATCACGTACGAGGACATCGGCGGACTCCAGGGTGAGATCCAGCGGGTCCGCGAGATGGTCGAACTGCCGATGAAACACCCCCAGATCTTCAAGAAACTGGGGATCGAGCCGCCACAGGGCGTCCTATTACACGGCCCGCCGGGCACCGGGAAGACCCTGCTCGCGAAGGCCGTCGCCAACGAGACCTCCGCGAGTTTCTTCTCCATCGCCGGCCCGGAGATCATCTCGAAGTACTACGGCGAGTCCGAACAGCAGCTCCGTGAGATCTTCGAGGACGCGAGCGAGGAGTCACCGGCGATCATCTTCATCGACGAACTCGACTCCATCGCGCCGAAACGCGAGGACGTCACTGGCGAGGTCGAACGCCGCGTCGTCGCCCAGCTGTTGACGATGATGGACGGCCTCGAGGCCCGGGGCCAGGTCATCGTCATCGCAGCGACCAACCGCGTCGACAGTGTCGACCCCGCGCTTCGTCGACCGGGCCGGTTCGACCGCGAGATCGAGATCGGCGTCCCCGACGAGGTGGGTCGCGAGGAGATCCTCCAGATCCACACCCGTGGCATGCCGCTGTCGGACGACGTCAACCTCGGCCACCTGGCCGACGAGACCCACGGCTTCGTCGGCGCCGACATCGAGTCACTGACGAAAGAGGCCGCGATGAAGGCGCTCCGTCGGTACCTTCCGGAGATCGACCTGGACGAAGAGGACATCCCGCCGAGCCTGATCGACCGGATGATCGTCAAACGCGAGGACTTTCGCGGTGCACTCAACGAGGTCGAACCCTCCGCGATGCGGGAGGTCCTCGTCGAACTCCCGAAGATCTCCTGGGACGACGTCGGCGGCCTCCACGACGCCAAAGAGCAGGTCCAGGAGTCCGTCGAGTGGCCGCTGAACAACCCCGAGCGGTTCACCCGGCTCGGCGTCGACCCGCCGTCCGGCGTCTTGCTGTACGGCCCGCCCGGCACCGGGAAGACGCTGATGGCGAAAGCCGTCGCCAACGAGACGAACGCGAACTTCATCTCGGTGCGCGGCCCGCAACTGCTCAGCAAGTGGGTCGGTGAGAGCGAGAAGGCCATCCGCCAGACCTTCCGGAAGGCCCGGCAGGTCTCGCCGACGGTGATCTTCTTCGACGAGCTCGACGCCCTCGCGCCCGGTCGTGGCGGCGAAACCGGCTCGAACGTCTCCGAGCGGGTCGTCAACCAGCTGCTGACCGAACTGGACGGCTTGGAGGAGATGGAGAACGTGATGGTCATCGGCGCGACCAACCGCCCCGACATGATCGACCCCGCACTCCTGCGCTCGGGTCGGTTCGACCGACTCGTTATGATCGGCGAACCCGACGTCGAAGGTCGCGAGCGCATCCTCGACATCCACACCGAGGACACGCCGCTTGCCGCCGACGTGACCCTGCGGGAGATCGCCGAGATCACCGACGGCTACGTCGGCTCCGACCTCGAGTCGATCGCCCGCGAGGCGGCGATCGAGGCGCTCCGGGAAGACCACGAGGCGGACATCGTCGAGATGCGCCACTTCCGACTGGCCATGGAGAACGTCCGCCCGACGATCACCGACGACATCCTCGACTACTACGAGCGGATCGAAGAGGAGTTCAAAGGCGGTTCGCGTGGCCCCGATCCGACCGGGCGCCGTGGCAGCCGAATCGGCTTCCAGTAGGCCGGCCGCTCTCACTCTGGTAGCCGCCAGTCGCCACCGCTCGCTCGCTAACGCTGCTTTCCACGCACCTACCTGGCCCGTCGTTCGAAACCGTCTATCCCGAATCGTAAGTCCCGATTATCGACAGTAGTCACGGACTACCGCAGTGACGCCCGGAATGCATTGCTGGGACGGTTCCCCGGCCGTTCGTCGCCGTCTTCGAGGCCCGGACCTACTCGAGTGAATCGGTACCAACTCGATCGAACGTTCACACCGATATATGTGGTCGCTCTTCGAGTTTGGCTACGATAACAGGTGTTTCGATGCCCGACTCTTCGGCTGCCCAGGACCGTTCGTCGATGAGTGAATCGACCCAGCAAAGCGATGCCGTGGGCGACGAATCGAATGGGGGCGACGGATACGACGCCCGATTTCTCGAGCGGGCCGTCCCGGAGCTGGCCGACTCGATTCGCAAGACCAGTTTCTGGGCGGCGATCGTGCTGCCGTTTCTGTACGTTCCGATCCTGATCCACGGGTTGACGTCGTGGGTGCTGTTGACCGCTTTTCTGCTCTTGCTCGCGGTCAACCTCGTCGCACTGTATCTGGGCCACTACCACCGTCGCTGACCGACGCCAGGAACAGGAGTCCGTCTCAGTCACCGGGTCTCGAGCGGCCGACGCCGTGGTGGGCGAACTCCTCGCGGATCGCCCGTCGTTTGACCAGCAGGAAGCCGACCACGATGAGCGCGAAGCCGACGAGCGTCGTCGCGTCGACGACCTCGCCGAGGTAGAGCCAACCGACGACGGCCGCGAAGATCGGTGCGACGTACGAGACCATGTTGATCTCGACCGCACCGAGGCGCTCGAGCAAGTCGAAGTACAGCAGGAAGCCGAGCGCGCTGGCGGCGAGCGAGAGGTACGCGAGCGCGCCGATCGCCTCGGGGTGGGTCCAGGTCGACGGCTGGAGGGGTTCGCCGAGTGCGACGCTGATGGCGTGCATGATGAGCGCGCCACCGAGCATCGACCAGGCCTCCATCGTCTCGATGGGGAGCGAGGCGTCGATTCGGCGGGTGAGGACGGCGCCGAGCGCGAACGACGCTGCGGCGAGGAAGACGAGTACTTTCGCGACGAAGTTCGTCGCGAACAGATTCGAGGGATCCGGCTGGGAGATGACGGCCACGCCGACGAGGCCGACGAGGACGCCGACGACGCCGACGAACGAGAGCGCGTCCGACGGCATCAACACGCGGGCGAACCCGGTCGTCAGCACGGGCGAGAGGCTCACGAGGATCGCGGCCGCCGCCGCGGTCGTGTTCTGTTGGCCGACGAAGAGAAACGCGTGATACGCCGCGATCAGGAGGACCGCCCCGACGGCCACCGTCGCCCACTCGGCTCGCCCTCGAGGCACCCAGTGATCGACCGCATAGATGGCGTACGCAAGCATAACGAGCCCAGCGATGTCGTACCGCAGGGCCGCGAAGAGAACCGGCGGGAAGTGGCGCAAGCCGGCGCTGATCGCGACGAACGCCGAGCCCCAGATGGCCGCGAGCGCCAGAAAGAGCGCCAGATTTCGGTACCGACTCACAGATCGATTCTCGAGGGCACGAACCTATATATTTCGTTTCGAAACTCACGGCTGTCGCACGGTTACACGACACAGCGGAGCAGCCAGTTAAAAACGGGCGTCGACGTACCGGGTGGGACGCGTCCGCTCGAGAAGTGGAGGGACCCGTGGCCGACGGAGTGATTCGGGATGTGACGGGCGACGCGGCGGACTGCTACTGGAGCGCCGAACCGGTTCGGATCTCGGGGATCGCTTCGGTCTGTCGGAACTGCTCGAGTAGCGGTTTGACGTCGTCGAAGCCGTGGTCCAGAACGATGTCGCCGCTGCGGAGGTCGTAGTCGATGATGTCGTAATCGGCCAGCCGTGGCAGGTGGTTGTGTACCAGCGAGACGTAGACGTACTGTCTGGTGTCCCGGTCGATCGACTCGGCGGGCTCCTCTCGCTCCCAGGCAGCGACCTGCGTGACGAGGTCTTCGATGTGTGCCTGCTCCCGATTTGCGAGCTGGTAGAGAACGTATCGACGTTCGGATTCCGCGAGGAGCGAACACGCAGCTTCCATCCGCGCCGCGCTCGAGTGGTTCATACAGGGTCCAAGCCACCGGTGATATTACACCTGCCGCCAAAACAGATTGGGTGATTCGTGATCGGATCCCCGCTTCAGGCGAGAAACCGACGGACGGTATCCGTACGCGAGGACCGACAGGGAATCGAGATCGTCAGGGGCGACGACTCGTCTCGACGCCGTCGCCGGCTCCCTCCTCGTCGAAGAGGTGACAGGCGACTGGATGATCGTCGTCGCCGAGGGCAGGGCGGTTACGTTCACAGACGCTCTCGTAGGTCTCGCGCAATCGACGCCCAGCCTCGTCCCAGTCGGCGTCGGCGAGTTCGGCGAGTGCGTCCTCGAGAACCTCGTCGTGACGGGGTGGCAGCTCCCGGTCGAGCAGCCGGGCTTTCACCGCCGCAACGAACCCCGGCACGTCGCCGGCTGGAACCTCACCGTCGTCTGGATCGAATTCGTCGATAGATTCGAGCGAGACGTCCCGCCCTTCGATCCGTTCGCGGACGTTCATGATCGCCCGGTAGTCGGCCTGATCGATCTCGAGGTCGTCGGGCGGGATCACCATCGGACAGCGGGTCCGAAACCGACAGCCACTCGGCGGGTTCCGCGGCGACGGCACGTCACCTGAGAGCGTCTCCCGCTCGCGGTTTCGCTCCTCGGTCGACGCTCGCGGGACGCTCTCGAGCAGTGCCTCGGTGTATGGGTGTTTCGGATCGGCGAAGAGAACGTCTGCAGGTCCGATCTCGACGATCTCGCCGAGGTACATCACGGCGACTCGATCGCAGATGTGACGAATTACCGAGAGGTTGTGGCTGATCAGCAGGTAGGTCAGATCGAACTCCTCCTGAAGGTCTGCGAGCAGGTTCAACACCTGTGCCTGCACGGAGACGTCGAGCGCGCTGGTCGGTTCGTCGAGGACGATGAACTCCGGCTCGAGTGCGAGCGCGCGGGCGATGGCGATCCGCTGGCGCTGGCCGCCGGAGAACTCGTGTGGGTACCGATCGAGCTGGTCGACCGAGAGGCCGACGCGCTCGAGCAACTCGCGGACCCGCTCGGGCCGCTCGCCGGGTGCACCGACGTCGTGGATGTCGAGTGGCTGCTGGACGACCTCGCCGATCGTCATCCGGGGATCGAGACTCGAGAACGGGTCCTGGAAGACGACCTGTGCGCGCTGTCTGAACTCGGTGAGGCTCGCCCCACGCAGTTCGTAGACGTTCTGGCCGTCGAACTCGACGCGGCCGTCGGTCGGCTCCTGGAGTCGCAACAGCGTCTCGCCCGTCGTGGATTTTCCACAGCCCGACTCGCCGACGAGCCCGAGCGTCTCGCCCTCGCGGATGTCGAAACTGACGTCGTCGACCGCACGAACGGCGACCGGGTCGTCACCGAGCAATCGGTCGACGATCGAGTCGTTCTCCCAGAAGTACTTCTCGAGTCCCGCGACGCGGACGAGCGGCTGGTCAGTCTCCGTTCGGGGCTCGTCGGTGTCGGATCGTGGTGTGTCGGTGCTCATCGACGCTTACCTCCGCCGTCCTCGAGGGCTGGCGTCGGCTCCTGTTCGGCCGGTCGGTCCTCGATATCTGCTGGACCGACGCCGTCGTCCGTGACGGGGCCGTCGTCCTCGAAGTAGTCGTCGGGGACCGCACGAGACTCGTCGTACTCGGTTTCCGCGAGCACGCACCGAACGGCGTGGTGTTCGTCGTCGACGTCGAACTCGGGCGGGTGGGAGAGACACGCCTCCATCGCCTTCGGACAGCGGTCGGCGAAGTAACACCGATCGGGCATCTCGTGATCGAGCAGACTCGGGACGTTCCCCGGAATCGGCTGGAGCCGCTGGCCCGCCCGTTCGATGTCCGGAATCGACCCGAGCAGCCCGCGCGTGTAGGGATGGACCTGGTGGTCGAAGATGTCCTCGAGCGTGCCACGCTCGACGATTTCGCCGGCGTACATCACGCCGACGCGGTCGCACATCCGGGCGATGACGCCGAGGTTGTGGGTGATCAGCAGGATCGTCATTCCGGTTTCCGACTGGAGCTCGTCGAGCAGATCGAGAATCTGGGCCTGAATCGTCACGTCGAGTGCCGTCGTCGGCTCGTCGGCGATCAGGACGTCCGGTTCGCCCGCGAGCGCCTGGGCGATCATCGCCCGCTGGAGCATCCCTCCCGAGTACTCGTGGGGGTACTCCTCGGCGCGCTCGACGGGGTCGGGAATGCCGACCAGCTCGAGCAGTTCGACGGCCCGTTCGCGACTCGAGTCGGAGACGTACGTGCGTGAGGGAAGCAGCGTCGACAGCGCGTAGTTTGTCAGCGAGTACGCCGAGCCGGTGGTTCGTGCCTTCGTCGACCGCGGGTTCGCACTGGCACGACGCTGGACCTCGACGGCCTCGGCGAGCTGTTCGCCGACGGTCAGACTGGGGTTGAAACTGCTCTCGGGGTCCTGGAAGATCATGCTGAACGACGTCCCGCGAAGCGCCCGCCGGGTCTCTTCGGGGAGTCGGCGGAGGTCTACCCGATCGCCGTCGACGGCGTCGGGCCGGTCGTCTCGGACCGCCGCGGCCAGTTCCGGATCGCGATACCAGATCTCGCCGTCGGTGATCCGTCCGGGCGATTCGATCAGGCCCATGATCGAGCGAGCCGTGACCGACTTGCCGGAGCCGCTCTCGCCGACGATGCCGAACACTTCGCCTCTGTCGATTCGGACGTCCAGGTCGGAGACGGCGTTGACCTGTCCGTCGTCGGTGAAATA
>LKMK01000161.1 GCA_001563805.1 Natrialbaceae archaeon B1-Br10_E2g2 | reverse complement strand
TAGCCGATCAGTCGCTGTGCCGGGTTGTCTGTGACGGTCACCGACTGGACTTTCTCCGAGGGGATCGAGCCGCTGTAGCGCGGGAGCAAGCCGCGTTCGTAGACGAAGTCCTCGCCGACGCGGCCGAGCCGGAAGTCGTAGTAGGTGGCGAACGTGTACGCGACGCTCAGCAGGTAGGTGATGACGATACCGTTGATCAGCGAGACGATCGTGAGGACGCCGTAACTGCCCGTCGTCCCCGTCTCCAGGTCCGCCGGTCCACCGACGGGCTGGGCCATGGCGAGGAAGAACTCGAGGATCGTATCGGTCGCGAGGAAGAAGACGAACAGCACGGCTGCGACGGCGGCCGGCCGAAACGACGTGAACGAGTACAACAGGAGCTCGCGCGAATTGAGATCGAAAAGTCGCTTTTGACGAGGCTCGGCGAACGTGTCGGCGTGTGTCTCCCACTGGGTGACCGACTCGTCCGGACGGGTGCCGGGACCGAGCGACTCGAGGCCGGGACCGGCTGTCCCGTCGTCTCGCATCTCCGGCGGTCGTCTCGGTCCGATGAAGTCGGTCCCGTCGTCTGCCGCCTCGCGCGTGGTCGTCCCGGTTCGACCCCGGCGGCGGTCTCTGGCACCGGCGGTGCGCCGGCGGATCTCGTTCTGGAGCCGGGTCGCCTCGGCTTCGCTGACGAAGTTCAGCGACGCTTCGGTGTCGCCGCCACCGGCAGTTTCGATCGAGACGATCGCGAGGCCGATGAGCCGCTGGACGACACCCTGTCTGATGTCGACGTTCTGGATGCGACCGTACGGGATTTCACGCGAGCGACGGGCGAAGACGCCCGAGGCGACGTCGAAGGTGTCCTCGGTGACCCGGTAGCCGAATCGGTAGTAGTACGCGACGCCGTACGCGATACCGAGGGCGAACCCGATCACGGCGAACAGCGGCATCCAGGCGGCCCGGATCGGGTCGAAGACGCCGGAGAGGACCACCAGCAGAAAGACCGGAATCCACAGCCAGACGAATCCGTACTGGAGTGCGTACACGACGGCGCTGAGTGGATGAAGACGATTCATTCGTGTGGGCGATCAGACGGCGTCGTCGGCTTCGCTTTCGACGGCGAGTTCACGCAGCGTATCCTGGAGTTCCCGGGCGCGGGTCGGCGGGAGCCCTGGGATCCTGACGTCCGCGTTCCGCGAGCCCGCCGTGTAGACGACCACGCTCGAGAGTCCGAGTGCGCGCTCGATGGGCCCGAACTGCGTGTCGACGTGCTGGACGCGGACGAACGGGACGGCGGTCTCGACGAAGGTGATGACCCCACGCTCGAGGTAGAGCGCGTCGGGCTGGAGTTCGAACTGCCAGACCTGATAGAGTCGGATGGCGTAGGCGGCCCCGAGGACGAAAACGAGGCCCACCACCGCAGCCAGGGCAACCGTCGGGACCTCGAGAAGCCACCGGTCGACGGCCGCGAGGGCGACGCCGAAGATGGCCGCCGTGATCACCCCCTGTCCGATCCAGAGGAGCCGGATCCGTGGGTGAAGCGATTCCATACGTGTATCCTATCAGCACTGCAGGATAAAGCTGCGGTTCGGTCTGCGAGTGTGCAACTACGGCTCGGTCCTCCGGTCGGTCGTTTACGCGTCGTCGTACTCCGGTCGATCGCCTACGCGGCGTCGTACTCCGCCGGCGTGTACGTCGACAGCTCGAGTGCGTGAATGTCGGTCGTCATGTGGTCGTCGAGGGCGTCGTACACCTGCTGGTGTTGCTGGACGAGCGAGAGCCCCTCGAACGCGGGGGAGACGACCGTCGCCGCGAGGTGGTCGTCGTCGTGTTTGTCGCGTGCGTGAGTGACCGTCGCGTCGGCGTCTTCGAGGGCCGATTCGATGAGTTCCTCGACGTCTTCGGGCTTCATACCCGGTCGGTCGGGTGCGTCCGGCAAAAGCGCCGCGGTCTGGGACGGTGTAGCAACGGCGCCACCACCCGCCAACTCGTCGCGTTTATATCGCCGCGAGGCCGTCTCGCGAACATGTCACTGGCTGCCGAAACGCGTCGTGCGATCGCGGACCATCCGTTTCTCCTCGCGGCGTTACGGGCGGACGTCGTCAACTACACCGCTGCCGCCCGCTTTCTCGACCTCGAGGGCGACGACGACGCGATCGCGACAGCGTTGCGTCGGTACGCGACAGAACTGCCCGACTACGACCGCGAGCCACGCGACGTTCGCGTCCGAATGGAACGCGGCGTCGGCGAACTCGAGCCCGCAGACCGCGAGGACGTGTCACTCGCGGTCGGCGACGCCGCATTCGGCACGGTCGGCGGCGACGCGACGGCGATCGTCGCGACGGGAGCCGTCGACGGGCGAGCGCTCGCAGCCGTCCTCGAGCGGCTGGCGATCGACGACGTCGACCCCGTCGCGGCGGGTGTCGCGGCCGACACGCTGGTCGTCGTCGTCGAGCGCCTCGAGGGGGCGTCGGCGGTACGGTGCGTCGAAGACGCACTCGAGGGGGTTCCGCTCGAGTCGAACTAGCACCGGGATTGATACGTCGGCCCGAGAATGGGCCTCGAGAAGAGAGGAATGAGAGAGCGCCAGCGTATCCTGTTCGTCACGTCGCTCTCGCTGTTTTTCTCGGTGCTGGTCTGGTTCAACTACTCCGCGGTGTTGCCGTATATCGTCGAGGAGTGGGGACTCTCCGGAACCGAAGCCGGCATCGTCTTCGGCGCGTTTCAGGCGGGCTATCTCGTCGCGATCGTTCCCGCGGGGTGGCTCGCGGATCGCTACTCGCCCCGGTGGGTGATCGCCGTCGGGGCGACCGGGACCGCGGTCCCGAGTCTCGCGTTCGCTGCTATCGCAGACGGATTCGTCGGCGGAACGCTGTTACGGTTCCTCTCGGGCGTGTTCGTCGCGGGCGTCTACGTGCCGGGGATGCGATTCGTCAGCGACTGGTTTCCGGAGTCGGTCCGCGGCCGCGCGCTCGGACTCTACATCGGAACGTTCTCGGTGGGCTCCGGGCTCTCGTTCGTCTTCGCGACGGTCGCTGCCGAAGCGGTCGACTGGCGGCTGGCGATCGCAGCCACGAGCGTCGGTGCGCTGGTCGTCGCCCCGCTCATCCTCGGGCTGACTCGAGACAACCCACGGCGAAAGCGGACCGAAGCCGCCGACGACGGATTCGACCTCTCGGTCCTCCGGAACCGCGAATATCTCTGTGCAGTTAGCATCTACTCGTGGCACAACTGGGAGCTGTTCGGGGTCCGCAACTGGCTGCTGGCCTTTCTCGTCGCGGCACCCGCGTTCGCCGCCGTCGAGTCGACGATCCTCCCCGGCCTCGTCGTCGGTGCGATGATCGTCATGAGTGGCTTCGGCAACGCCGCCGGCGGCTGGCTCAGCGATCGGATCGGCCGACGACGGACGATCGCCACCGGACTCGCGGCCAGCGCGTTCCTCAGTGCGACCTTCGGGTTTCTGGGAGAACTCGGCCTCGGCGCCCTGATAGCGATCACGCTCGTCTACGGGGTCGTCATCGCGATGGACAGCGCACCCACGTCGACGCTCGTCACGGAAGTCGTCGACGACCGCCACGTTGGCACCGCCCTGTCGGTGCAGTCACTCGCCGGGTTCTCGACGACGGTCGTCTCCCCCGTCGTCTTCGGACTCGCACTCGATCGGGCGGGGTACGCCGCCGCGTTTCCGACCCTCGCTGCGGGCGCGTTGCTGGGACTGGTGTCGGTCGGTGTGCTCGTTCTGGTCCAGCGATCGTAATCGCTCGAAGCGGACGGGGACTGCCCCCGTCGACGCCGTCGGCTGGACCGTCGTATTGACAGCGTTTAACTTCGGGCCGGGGCTACACGTCCGTAATGACCCTACACGTGACGAACACGTTGACGGGGGAGACAGAGCCGTTCGAGCCACGGGATCCCGAGAACGTCTTGCTCTACTACTGTGGCCTGACGGTCTCCGATCCGCCCCACCTGGGCCACGCACGGTCGTGGGTCCACGTCGACGTCATGCACCGCTGGCTCGAGCACGCAGGCTACGACGTCCGTCACGTCGAGAATTTCACCGACGTCAACGAGAAGATCGTCGCCCGCGTCGGCGAAGACGACCTCGGCGAGGACGAAGCCGAAGTCGCCGAGAGTTACGTCGAGCGCACCCTGACGGACATGCGCTCGCTCAACCTCCTGCGTGCGGAGGTGTACCCCCGCGTCTCCGAGCACGTCCCCGAAATCATCGACCTGATCGAGACCTTAGTCGAGAAGGGCTACGCCTACGAGTCGGCGGGCTCGGTCTACTTCGACGTCACTCGCTTCGAGGAGTACGGGAAACTCTCGAACCAGGAACTCGAGGAGATCGAATCCCAGGGCGAGCCAGACGAGCGGACGGAAAAACGCAACCCGGCGGACTTCGCGCTCTGGAAGGGCGGCGGCGTCGACGCCGACGCTATCGACGAACATCGCCACGAAGGGGCTGCCGACGCCGAACACGCCTGTGAGACCGCGATGACCTGGGACTCGCCGTGGGGCGAGGGCCGTCCCGGCTGGCACATCGAGTGCTCGGCGATGAGCATGACCCACCTCGGCGAGACGCTCGACATCCACGTCGGCGGTCGCGACCTCGTCTTCCCCCACCACGAAAACGAGATCGCCCAGTCCGAGGCGGCGACCGGCGAACAGTTCGCGAACTACTGGCTCCACTGCGAACTCTTCCAGATGGACGACGAGAAGATGTCCTCGAGCCTGGGGAACTTCGTCACCGTCGGCCGGGCGGTCGAGCAGTGGGGAACCAACGTCCTGCGGACGTTCCTCACCGCGGGGTCGTACAACAGCAAACAGCTGTACTCCGACGAGACGATCGCCGAGGCCGAAGAACGGTGGGACCGACTCGAGCGAGCCTACGAGGCGGCCGTCGAGGCCCTCGATTCGCCGGCCGCCGGCTCGAAGGTCGAAGACGCCGACCTCCGGGAGGCGGTCGAGACGGCTCGCGAGGCGTTCGCGACCGCGATGAACGACGACTTCAACACGCGCGAGGCCCAGTCGGCGCTCCTGTCGATCGCCTCGGCCGTCAACGGCCACCTCGAGGCCCATCCGGACGCGTACGATTACCGGGGGCTCCGCGAGGCCGTCGACGCGCTCTGTGACCTCGGGGACGTCCTCGGACTCTCCTTTACGGGGGAGACGACGGGGACGGCCGACCTCGCGGGCGACGTCGTCGAACTCGTCCTCGACATCCGCGAGCAAGAACGCGAGGCGGGCAACTGGGACCGGGCCGACGACCTCCGCGACGAACTCGAGGCGCTCGGGATCGAGGTGCAGGATACGGACGAGGGGGCGACCTACCGGCTCCCGTCGAGCGAGTAGCACCGACGCCGGAGCTTCATACGGACTGCTGTCGGTCGGTTCCGGCGTGACCGCACCGCCGTCGGGGGGTCACCGAACGGGACAGCAGCGAGTATCAGTTCCTGAAGAACGGGACGGCGTTTATACGCCGACTGGTGGACGACGACGTATGGATAGACGGCGGTTCGTCGCGTCGGTGGGGGCCGTCGGCGTCGCCACGACGGCGGGCTGTCTCGACGACGTCTGGGAGCTGGTCGAGACAGCGACCTCGTTCTCGGCCGCTCCGGCGATCGTCTCGCCGGCGACCGCCGACGAGGCTGGCTACGACTACCGGGGAACGGACGAGATGGTCGAAACCGAGGAGTTCGCCGAACAGCCGGTCGAAGTCACGAGCTACGCCAGCCGCTACGTGCGAACGATCGAGACGCCACTCGAGGCTCTCGGCGAGGAGACAGGGACGGAAACCGGCGTCTTCGGCGTCCTCACGACGCCCCAGGTGACCGTCGGCGGGGAGACGTTCAACCCGGTCGGCGAGATGAGCCACGCCGAACTCGCCGAGGCGGTCCAGGACCGCTACGACGAACTCGAGGTCGACGACGGCTCGATCCGTCGACGAACCGTCGACATGCTCGAGTTCCCGATCACCGTCGACACGTTCGAGGGCGTCGCCCGGTTCGACGGGGACACGTCGTTCGACGTGTTTCTCGACGTCTCCCAGCCCGACTACGACGGCGACCACTTCGTGATCGTCGCCGTCTACCCGGACGACGACCTCCTCGAGCGCGAGGACGAGGCGTCGATCGTCGACACGATGGTCGGTGGGATCGAACACGGCGACGACGTCGACGCGGCGATCGATCACGCGGACGACGCGACCGACGAGTAACCCACGTCGTGGCGCTCGATGGGCCTCAGAAGCCGAGTGCGGTCAGAACCGAGACGCCGCTCGCGACGGCGCCGATCAGGTAGCCGCCGATGGCTCCGCCGTTGAGCAGCGGCAGCCCCGCGTGAGGGCGGCCCTTGAGGACCATGTACATGAGTATCAGGAGTCCGGCCGTCGTCCCGACGATGGCGCCGATGGCCGGGAGGTTGACCAGCAGGCCGGGGACCTCGAGGTGACCGGCGTCGAGGAAGAACGCGGCGCTCACCACGAGGATCGTGGGGATGACGGCGTCGCCGAGGCCGATGTACAGGGCGTCGCGCTCGAGGGGGTCGACGGCTTCGTCGGGACCTTCGTCGGACGCTTCGGGAGGGGCTTCATCGGAGCCCTCCGTAGCCTCGGTCGACTCCGCTGTCTCGACCGACTCCGCCTCGTCGTCGGAGACCGGGGTCTCGTCCCCTAACTCGAGATACGAGTACGACAGCGAGGTCGGGACGATCAGGATGACGGGGATCTTGAGGTCCATCACGCCCTCGGCGAGGTCGAGCATGTGTTCGGTGCCGTAGACGCTGATGGCGTCGTAAACGGCGAGCACGGCGAGCAAGAGGAGTGCGGGGAGCAGCCCGAAGCTGATGCCGAACAGCGCGGCCGCCCCGGCCCCCATCACGATCCCGGAGAGGTCGATGACGTACCACTCCGGATAGAGCATCAGTGCGGCCCCGACACCGAGGGCAGCCAGCGCGGCCAGCAGGTTCGTCGATCCGACCGTCATCGCCTGGGGGAGGAGTTCGTCGAAGACGAACCAGGCGAGCATGACGCTGACGGCGACGATCGTCGCCCGGATCAGTAACTGGAGGTCGTACTTGAACGCCGCGAGCATGAACGCAGTCGCGACCAGGATAATGCCGAAATAGAGGATGCTGTTGGTCGGGTTCTGGGGATCGTCGACGGCCTGGAGGTCCGACTCGTAGAACGGCTCGATCAGCGCGAGCGCGCCGATCTGGACGGCGAGAAAGATCCCCACCGTCACCGCGACGGCGCCGAAAACCCGGATCCGATGGTTCATAGCCCGGCGTTTGGCCCCCGGTGCTATGGGTGTTTTCCTCTCGAGCCGTCCATCTCGAGCGACCGTCCGCGGACGTCCACGAGATCCGGAGCACGTATACTGTTGGTTTTTCAATACATCTGGGAGTACATGCCCTCCAGTCCGTCCAGACGCAACCTGCTTACAGGAATTGCCGCCGGGCTCACGGTCTCGAGCGCTGGCTGTCTCGGCAGCGACCCGGTTATCGCCCGGTGTTCCGGGCGGGGCGAACACCTCGAGGACGGTCCGTTGCGTCGAGTCAAAGTCGTCCGTGGCGACGAGCAGCTCTCCCTCGGCATACTCGTC
>LKMK01000160.1 GCA_001563805.1 Natrialbaceae archaeon B1-Br10_E2g2 | reverse complement strand
TATCGGTAGACGGTAGCGAAGACGAGTGCGTTCGTCGACAGGCTCCCACAGCGTGCGAACAGGGTCCGGCGTTCGCCCCACTCGATCCGGTCCGACTCCGAGGGTACGAGCGTCGCGATCAGGTGTGAGATCGCCGTCGCGGTCCAGGCGAACACCGCGACGACGGCGAGGATGCGTCTGTTTCGGCTCATACCCGGAGTACCCTCTCACAACACCTCAAGGTACTGGATACTCGGATTACTGGACCAGGGCAGTTCGGACGGCGTCTGCCAGCTGCCGGACCCGGGCGGCGTGTTCGTACGACCCCTCGCGGACGCCGTTCGTGACGTACGCGAAGCCGACGTTCAGTTCGGGGTCCGCCCAGCCGACGCTGCTGCCCAGGCCCGCGTGGCCGAAGACGTACTCGGGGGTGAGCGAGCCGTACGGGTCGGCGGCCGTCCCGCCCTTCCAGAAGCCCAGTGCGAACCGACCGGGGCGGCCGAGGGTGCCGTCGGCGTCGGTCTCGGCCTCGAGCGCTGTCGCCGCCTCGACCGTCTCCGCAGAGAGGATGCGGGTCCCCTCGAGTGTGCCGCCGTTGGCCAGACAGGCGTAGAATCTGGCCATGTCGGGGGCGGTCCCGATCCCCGTCGCGGCGGGGACGACGGCCCGGCGGACGGCCGTCGTGTTGAACGGGGCGGCCACCTGAGAATAGTCGCCGAGTCCCTCGCCGGGGTCGCGACAGCGATCGAACTCGTCGAAGGCGGCAAGCGTCGCGACGTCGTCGGGTTCGTGGTCGCGAAGGCCGATGCCGGTGTCGGTCATCCCCAGCGGGTCGAAGATTCGTTCGGCGGCGGCTTCCTCGATCGGCGTTCCCGAAATTCGGCGGACGAGTTCGCCGACCAGCCAGCCGTAGGTCAGCGGGTGGTAGGCCGCCCGCTCCCCGGGCGGATAGACGGGGTCTACGGCCTCGAGCGCCTCGACGCAGGCCTCCCAGTCGGACCACAGGTCGGGCCGGGCGTCGAGTTCACACTGGGTGAGTCCGGCCGTGTGGCTCAGCACCTGCCGGACGGTGATCTCGGCCTTTTCGGTCCCCTCCCCTGCGAACTCCGGCCAGTGGTCGACCACGCGGTCGTCGTAGGCGAGGCCGCCGTCCTCGACCAGCGCGTGCAGCGTGACGGCGGCGAACGGCTTCGTACAGGAGAAGAGGACGTGTCTGGTGTCGCTCGTCGTCTCGCCCCCGTTCGGCCCGGTCGCGCCGCCGGCGAGGTCGAGTGCCGGGTCGCCGTCGATGTAGACGGCCAGCTGGGCGCCGTGGTGGAGCCCGAGTTCGAGCTGGCGGTCGAACAGCGCGGCGATCCGCTCGCGGTCGCTCCGGTCGAGTCGTGACATACGGGCTCGTCTACATGTGTAAAGTTAACTGTTGACGCTCGAGCCAGCGTCGATAGCTGCCGGTCGATGTAGACGCCGTGGCCCATCGCTCGGTTCCGAGGGTCAGTCCTCGAGTTCGAGTCGGTTCTTCGTGTTCTCGAGCATCGTTCGCTGTTCGCGTTCGTTGTACCGTTTGACGAACGGCTCGGCGACACGCGAGAGGACGGCGCCAGGAAGCTCGTAGTGGGCGGTGTAGGTCAGGCGTGTCCCGTCGTCGGTCGGCTCGAGTTCGAGGTCGATCTCGCCCTCGAGGCGTCCGTGCATGTCGAACGTCAGTCGTTCGTTCGGTTCGGCGACCGTCTGGACCAGTTCGCCGTCGAGGCCGACGCCCGCCATCTCGTAGGTGAACGCCAGTTCTTTCCCACCGTTCTCGAGGGGCTCGACGTCACGGACGTCCGAGAGACTCGGCGTCACCTCGGCGTGATTGTACGGGTCGTCGAGGTACTCGTAGACGCGTTCGACGTCGGCGTCGATCTCGATCGAGTCGGTGACCGTAACCATGGCTCTTCACTCGAGGGCGAGCGACAAAAAACGCCATCCTTACCCAGTCAGTCCCCGTCGGGCGTCGTCGGCCGACGCCGGCTCCGCCCTGCCGGTCGGTCGCGTTCGAAGCCGTCGGTGACGGCGTCGAAGACGGCGACCGGATCGTCGGTCCACTGCCACCGCCACCGGGTCTTCGCTGCCAGCCAGAGTTTGCGATGCAGCGAGAGCGACGGCCGACTCGAGACGGTATCGTACCCCTGTGCCCGGATGAGCCGGTGGTGGTCCGCATAGAGGACGGCCGCGAGCAAGACCGCGAACTGGCAGTCTGCCGGAAGGTACGCGATGCCGGCGACGCCCTGCTCGTACAGCCGTTCGGCCCGGCGCAGTTCCACGCGAATCGCCGCCGCCACGTTCGCGTCGAACTCGAGCGCACGGATCTCGTCGACGCTCGCGCCGTGGTTCTCGAGCGTCTCCGCCGGGAGGTACACCCGACCGTGGTCGACGACGTCCTCGCGGACGTCCCGCAGGAAGTTCGTCAACTGGAACGCGATCCCCAGCGCGCTGGCGTGAGGGATCGCGCTTTCGGGGTCGTCGACGTCCATCACGGCGGTCATCATTCGACCGACCGCGGCCGCAGAGCCGTCCATGTACGCCTCGAGATCGTCGTAGGTCTCGTAGCGATCGGTGTCGATGTCCATACACATCGCGTCGATGAACGCGTTCACGTCGGCGTCGGGGATGTCGTGTTCGACGCGGAGGTCGGCAAACGCCGCGAGCACCGGATCGTCGGCGGGACGCTCCCCGAGGGCGACCCGTCGAATCCGCTCGAGTTCGGCCCGCTGTTGGTCGGGGGACCCCGTCTCCGGGCCGTCGACGACCTCGTCGGCGATCCGGAAGAAGCCGTACAGCACGTACGTCGGGTGGCGAATGCGCTCGGGGAGCCCGCGCGTCGCGACGTGGAACGTCTTCCCGGTTCGACGCTGGATGCGTTTTCCGTGGGCGATCTGTGTGTCGTCGATCGTGGCGTGAGCGTCGCTCATCGTCGGTCTGTTTCGTAGGCCGTGGGTCGGTCGTCGAACGATGCCAGTTCGACCAGTTCGTGTTTGCGCTCGAGCACCCAGACGTACATCACGATCCCCTGGACGATGAAGACGTTCGTCACGAGGAAGAACAGCGCCTCCTCGATCGGGAGCCCGAACAGCGACGCGCCGACGGTGTGGGCCGTCGAGATCTCCCAGATGCCGAGGCCGATGGCGATTCTGTCGGCGACCCAGAGGTAGAGCGTCGGGACGGCGATGCCGAGGGCGACGATCCGCCAGGTGTCACGGAGGTACGTGAGCCCGAAGCCCCACTGGATCGCCAGGATCGGGCCGGCCCAGAACAGGATCGACCCGAGATAGTAGGTCGACGTCGTCCCGAGCAGCAGCCAGCCGGCGAGACAGATCGCGAGGCCCGCCAGGACGCCGACGACGCGATGGGAAAGCGGAATCTTCAGCGACCGATCCGCGACGTCGAGAAACTGGAACAGCCACAGCGCCGTCAGCACCGGCTGGAGGACGAAAAAGAGGTACTCCTCGAGCGGCGTATACCAGATCCGGTCGACGACGGCGCCGTCGCCGTACCACCAGACGCCCTCCGGGATCATCACGTTCGTCCACGGCGTCGTGTACACGACCGCCAGCCCGATCAGGATCGCGAGCCCGGAGAGCGACCGTCGGTCGAGCCAGGCGTCGTCCCGCCACCAGGCGAGCGCGCCGAGGACCAGGATCGGCGGCAAGATGAACACCACGTGAAAGCCGACGTAACTGAGCGGCGGGCTCATCGGCGATCACCCTCGACGACCACGGCTGCGGGTTGTCTCGCTGCGGGATGTGCCCGCGAGGGGATCTCCAGCGTCCGCCCTGCTGTCGCCCCTCCGTCGACACACCGCGGGCTCCTCACCCGGGTCCGACTCCGACTCCTCGAGAGTACACGAGACGCCATCACAGTCGACAGTTGTGGCTCGATGGGGATAGGGGTGCGGCCAAACAGGTCAGGATTACCCACCATTCGATCCGCCCCCAACGTAGGTCTCGACCAGCTTTCGCTCGGCGGCTCGAAGGTGCTGGTGAAACGTCTGCCGGGTGATCCCCATCGTCGCTGCGATCTCCGCCCCGTCGGTCGGCCGCGGCCACTCGAAGTAGCCGTTCAGCTGTGCCGCCTCGAGCGCCGCCTGTTGTCGGTCGGTCAGTCGTTCCTCGAGCATCGCCGAGCAGTCGAGCGTCGTCCGTATTCGCTCCGCTCGGTCGGTCCGAGAGCGGAGTGTCACCTGTTCGTACTGGCTCTCGAGGACGTCCAGGACCGGCCCGACTTCGTCCGACGGCGGAAGCTCGAGTTCGAGCACCGCCCGTTCCGGGTGCGCGACGAGCTCGCCGATCGACGCGCCGTACTCGGCGAGGTCGCGAAACGGCGTCGGCGACTCGACGGTGAGTGCGAACGTCGTCCCGGCGTCGGCGTCGGTGATCGTGCGGGCGTCCTCGACGAACGCCAGTCCAGTCACGTCGGAAAGCACCGCGTCGCCCGTGGTCGTACAGAACAACTCACACGAGTCGTGGTCCGGGTCGTGGGTCAACCCGACGTACTCGACGGGTGCCTCGAACTTCTGGGCGACTGCGGACAGCGGGAATCGGTCGTCCCTGATCGCGACCTCGATCTCGGTGACCTGGTCCCCCGTGAGGAGCTTCTGCGTGTCGATGGCGTTCAGCCGGCTGCCCACCATGCTCCCGATCGAGGCGAACAGCTGCTGCTCGCGACAGTCGAGTGCCTCCCCTCGCTCGCCGTAGACGCCGACCAGTCCGTAGCGTTTGTGTCCGTACGTCACGGGGACGACCGCGAGCCGCCTGGCGCCGACGGTGGCCGGACCGAGGACCTCGCCGCCACACTCACCGACCCTGCAGGCCGCGACCTCGTCTTCCTCGAGTGCGTCCTCGACGGGGGCTGGAAGCGCCGCCAGCTCGAGTTTCGAATCGACGGTTTCGGGGAGTCCCGCCGACGCTTCCAGTGTGAGTCCATCGCCCGTCGGCGTGGTCGATCCGAACCAGCAGGCGGGATAGGTCTCCACGGCGGCGACCTCGTCACAGACGCGCTGGGCGATGACGGCTCGATCACGTTCGGTGACCAGAATATCCGTGATCTCGTTGAGCAGCCCGTGGACGTGCTCGAGCAGCCGCTGGAGTGACCGCCGTTCCTCGGCGAGTTTCGCGGCTCGGTCCTCGGCGACGATCTCGGCCGTTTTGCGGTCGGTGACGTCGTTCTGGAAGCCGACGTAGTGAGTGACCTCGCCGTCGTCGTCGCGGACGGGTGCGACCGTGAGCTCGTTCCAGAAGGGCGTCCGGTCGCGCCGGTAGTTCTGGACCTCGACGGTAATCGGGACCTCGTTTCCGATCGCGTCACCGATGGCTTCGGTCACCTCCGGGTCGGTACCGGGTCCCTGGAGGAATCGTGGATTCCGCCCGAGTGCCTGTTCTCGGTCGTAGCCGGTGATGTCTTCCCAGGCGTCGTTGATGTAGACGAGGGGCTCGTCGGGGAGCGACGCGTGACTCAGGCTGATCCCGACCGGCGCATCCTCGATCGCTCGAACGATCTCCTCGGGATCGGGTTCGTGATCGGAGACGTCCTGTGGCGGATCGGCCGTCCGCGAGGTAACCGCCGTGACCTCACTGACCAGTCGATCGAGCGACGCCGCCCCGTTTCGCGTGACGAACCGATCGACTCCACAGTCGTAGGCGTCGTCAGCGACGGCGTCGTCAGCCGCCGCGTACATGATCGTCGGGAGCGTCGAGTCGACCTCGCGGATGGCTTCGAGCAACGCCACCCCGTCGTCGCCGGGTAACTCGTAGCCGCTGACGACGCAATCGAACTCGCCCGAGGAGACTCTGGCCACGGCGGTTGTCGGCCGCTCGACGACCGTGACCAGGTAGCCCGCCTCCTCGAGGGCATGCTCGATGGGAGCACTCCCCGCTTCCGGGTGAACCACGAGGGTCCGACCGCCTTTCATGTCAGAGACTTCTCCCGGAGACGCGTAAACGTTTGCGGCAGTACTCGTCGGCGAATCGGTCGACCGGTAAAAAAGAGCCGCCGTGGTACGGTCAGTGCCCAACCGTCCGCCGACCCAACGAGTGGCTATGGGAACGCACTCGTTCGGGTACGACACGCGGCGCGCGGTGTCGATCGAGCACGCGCTCGTCAACGCGTCCAGGGGGGCGCTGATCCTGCTGATCGCCGTCTTCGGCGCGACGTTGCTCCTGGGCGTCCGGCCCTCGCTCGAGGTGCAGATGGTGATCTATCTGGTCGGGATGGTCGCGTTGAACCTCCCCCACGGCGGCTACGAGCACTTTACGAACGTCAGGCGCCGGGGGCTGCCCTTCGGCCTCCGGTACGTCGCACTCTACGTGGCGTTTCTCGCCGCGTTCGTGGGGCTGTTTCTCCTCGCCCCGGCGATGGCGTTGCTCATCGCGCTCGCGACGGCCGTCGCCAAGGGGGGACACGGGGACCTCCGGGTGATGGACGCCATCGTGGGGACCGATCACCTGCAGTATCGCTCACAGCGGGTGCTGGCCGCACTGGTCCGTGGCGGTGCCGTGATGATCCTCCCGCTCGCGCTGTGGGTCGGGCCCTACACCAGTTTCTCGACGATCATGCTGAACGTCTTCGATCCCGGGGCGTCACTGCCCGGCATCGCGTACGTCGAACCCGCTCGCTTCGTACTGCTTGGACTGTTCGGCGTCGGCCTCGTCGCCCACCTCGGCGGTGGCCTGGTGACCGGCGGGATGAGCCGCTCGTGGATGCTCGATGCGTTCGAGACCTCGCTGCTCGTCGTCTTCTTCACCGTCGTGCCCGTCGTCGTCGCCATCGGGCTCTACTTCCCGCTGTGGTACTCGCTGCGACAGTCCGCCCGCGGGGTCGTCGTCGAACGCGAGGAGGCAACCCCCGACGACGGCCTGCCTATCGTCGCGGCCTGGGGGGTACTGGTCGTCGGTGCACTCGCGACGGCGCTCGTGATGGTCGCCATCTGGGCCGTCGCGCCGGACCCGCTCGGCGGCGCGTCCCTGCTCCCCGGGCTGGTGGCGTTTTACACGCTGTTCATCTGTATCGTCGCGTTGCCACACGTCGTCGTCGGCGAGTGGCTCGACTTCAAACGCGGGATCTGGTACGTCCCCTGACCTGCAACGGGTACGACAGCGACGTTTACGCGACTTTTCGGCCTCGAGAATCCGTTTTTACCGTTCCTCGAAGATCCCCTCGAACAGTCGGCGCTGGGCGGCCGCGAGGTGTTCGGCGAACGTCGACCGGACGATCCCGAGTTCCTCGGCGACCGCAGTCGCGTTCCCTTCGCGCGGATACGAGAAGTAGCCCATCCGGTAGGCGACCTCGAGGACCTCGCGCTGGCGGTCGGTCAGGCGTCCGGCGTCGACGACGATCGACTCGTCGTCGTCGGGGATCGATCTGACGAGACACTCGAGCCGGACCGACGCGCCGCGGGACTCGAGGGCGTCGACGATCTCGACGATCGGCTCGGGCGAGGGGAGCAAGAGCGTCACCACGAGCTGGCTCGGCTGGCTCGTCACCGTTACGTCCGCGATCGGGTAACCCAGCGACTCGATCCATCGACACGGACAGTCACCGGCCTCCTGGTCGGAGAGTCGGTAGACCGACTCATCGCCCGCGGCGAAGACCGGTTCGGCCTCGAGGCCACGGCGTGACCGGAAC